>NZ_JBAMDI010000084.1:0-49273 GCF_036961695.1 Pseudomonas sp. CGJS7
CCAGAAGGTCAGATCAGGAAATCAGCACTCGATAGCGCTGACCGCCAGGCCGCCGCGCGAGGTCTCTTTGTACTTGTCGTGCATATCGGCGCCGGTATCGCGCATGGTGCGGATTACCTGGTCGAGGGAAATGAAGTGCTCACCATCGCCGCGCAACGCCATCTGCACCGCGTTGATGGCCTTCACCGCAGCAATCGCGTTGCGCTCGATGCAGGGCACTTGCACCAACCCGCCCACCGGGTCGCAGGTCAGGCCAAGGTTGTGTTCCAGGGCAATTTCAGCGGCGTTCTCAACCTGTGGCGGGGTGGCGCCGAGCACTTCGGCAAGCCCCGCTGCGGCCATCGCGCAGGCCGAGCCGACTTCCCCCTGGCAGCCCACTTCGGCACCAGAGATCGAAGCGTTCTTCTTGCACAGGATGCCCACAGCGGCGGCAGCCAGGAAGTAATCGACAACACTGGATTCATCCACCGCATCGCTGAAGCGCATGTAGTAATGCAGCACTGCCGGGATGATGCCCGCCGCGCCGTTGGTAGGCGCGGTCACCATGCGCCCACCGGCGGCGTTTTCTTCATTGACCGCCAAGGCAAACAGGTTGACCCATTCCATGGCACTCATGGTCGAGCCGATCACGTTGGGCTTGCCGATTTCCTGCAGGCTGCGGTGCAGCTTGGCGGCGCGGCGACGCACGTTCAGCCCGCCGGGTAGCGTGCCCTCGTACTTGAGGCCGTTGTTGACGCATTCCTGCATGGCTTCCCAGAGCTTGTGCAGGCCAGCGCGGATGTCTTCCTCGCTGCGCCAGACCTTCTCGTTGGCCATCATCAATTGCGACACGCTGAGGTCGTTTTGCTTGCACAGGCGCAGCAGTTCGGCGGCGCTGTTGAAGTCGTACGGCAGCACTGTCTGGTCAGCATCCAGCACACCGCTGGCGGCTTGGGCTGCATCGACCACAAAGCCGCCGCCCACCGAGTAATAGGTGTCGCGGTGCAACTCGCCCTGCTCGCCTTCGGCAATCAGGGTCATGGCGTTGGGGTGATAGGGCAGGTTCTCGTCCAGCAGCAGCATGTCGCGGGCCCAGACAAACTCGATGGGCAAGCGGCTATCCAGCTGCAGGGTGTTGGTTTCGCGCAGGTCGGCGATACGCGGCACGATCTGGGTCGGGTCAATGGCGTCAGGCCACTCGCCCATCAGGCCCATGATGGTGGCGTTGTCGGTGCCATGACCGATACCGGTGGCCGACAGCGAGCCATACAGGCGCACTTCGATCCGCTTTACACGTTCCAGCTCGCCGCGTTCTCGCAGGCCCTGAACGAACAGGGCGCCAGCACGCATGGGGCCGACGGTGTGGGAGCTGGAGGGCCCGACACCGATCTTGAACAGGTCGAACACGCTGATGGCCATTGTCGAATCACCTCTTGCTGGGCTTGTCTCTGCGCGCCATGCGCAGGGCGGCGTAGCTGCTAGGCTCAAACAGCGGGCCGCCTTGAATGCCAGCATCATCGGGCTTTTACCGCCCACCTCGCCGTCTGCAACCGACGTACTTTTGTCCAGCAGCGCCGCGCTGTTTTCAACCAGGAACTGCGCCCACCGCGCCGTTTTCCAGCGGCCTGGTGACGCAAAAATGCGCGCGAGGGGGTGGAAAAATCCATAAGCGACATCGCCCATACTGGATACGACCCGTTCCGTACTGGATACGACCCCACCAGTAGGCGATTGCCCGGCGCTGGAGGATTATCGAAAGCGACTCGTAAAGCACGGCCACGCATCCTGCCCTCTGCAGGCCTGGTCGACCGGACCCTCAGAAAGCCCGGCGACCCACGCGAACCCGAAGACAATATCTCAGGAGTCCATCCATGAAAGGTTCACCCTCGCTGTTGCTGGTTGCGTTGCTGTCCGCGCCATTGCTGGCCCAAGCAGCCGAACCCGAGCAATGTCAGACTGTACGCTTCTCCGATGTCGGCTGGACCGACATCACAGTCACGACCGCGACCACCAGCGTTGTGCTCGAAGCCCTGGGTTACAAAACCCACACCACCATGATCTCGGTACCGGTGACGTACAAGTCGCTGGCCACCGGCAAGGACCTGGACGTGTTTCTCGGCAACTGGATGCCGACCATGGAGAACGACATCAAGCAGTACCGCGATGCCGGCACGGTAGAAACCGTGCGCGCCAACCTGGAAAACGCCAAGTACACCCTGGCAGTCCCCCAGGCGCTGTACGACAAGGGCCTGAAGGATTTCAGCGACATTCCCAAGTTCAAGAAGGAACTGAACGGCAAGATCTACGGCATCGAACCGGGTAACGACGGCAACCGCACCATCCAGAGCATGATCGACAAGAACGCCTTTGGCTTGAAGGACGCCGGTTTCAAGATCGTGCAGTCCAGCGAGGCGGGCATGCTGTCGCAGGTTGATCGCGCGCAGAAACGCGGCGAGGCCTTGGTGTTCCTGGGCTGGGAGCCACACCCGATGAACACCCGCTTCAAGATGCAGTACCTGACCGGCGGGGACGAATTCTTCGGCCCCGACTTCGGCAAGGCGACCGTGCTGACAAACACCCGCAAGGGATATACGCAGGAATGCAGCAACGTTGGCCAACTGCTTAAGAACCTGTCGTTCGAGCTCAAGGATGAAAGCACCATGATGGGCTATGTCCTGGACGACAAGATGAAACCCGAAGCCGCCGCCAAGAAATGGATCAAGGACAACCCAGGCAAGCTGGATGCCTGGCTGGCCGGCGTTACCACCGTGGATGGCAAACCTGGCCTGGAGGCGGTCAAGGCCAAGCTTACGCAATAACGAACTACGCAGTAGCGCTACCTCGGGGCAGGACCGTGCCTGCCCCGGGTTGATTTCAATCTATGCAGGTGGAAGCTCGCTATCATGCTTATCGATCAGAAAATACCCCTGGGCCAGTACATCGCGTCGTTCGTCGAATGGCTGACCCAGAACGGCGCGAATTACTTCGACGCCATCGCGCAAGGCCTGGAGTTCATGATCCATGGCGTCACCAGCGCCCTGACTTTCTTCAACCCGTTCGTACTTATCGCCCTGTTCGCCGCCCTGGCGCATTTCATCCAGCGCAAGTGGGCACTGACCGCATTTGTCGCCCTGTCGTTCCTGCTGATCCTCAACCTGGGTTACTGGCAGGAAACCATGGAGACCCTGGCGCAGGTCACCTTCGCCACAGTGGTATGTGTGGTGATCGGCGTGCCTCTGGGCATCCTCGCTGCGCACAAGCCGATGTTCTATACCGCCATGCGCCCGGTGCTCGACCTGATGCAGACGGTGCCCACCTTCGTCTACCTGATCCCTACCCTGACCCTGTTCGGCCTGGGCGTGGTGCCGGGGCTGATCTCCACCGTGGTGTTCGCCATTGCCGCGCCCATTCGCCTGACCTACCTGGGCATCTGCGACGTGCCGCAGGAGCTGATGGACGCCGGCAAGGCCTTTGGCTGCTCGCGTCGTCAGCTGCTTACCCGTATCGAACTGCCGCACGCGATGCCAAGCATCGCCGCCGGTGTCACTCAATGCATCATGCTGTCGCTGTCGATGGTGGTCATTGCCGCCCTGGTTGGCGCTGATGGCCTGGGCAAACCTGTGGTCAACGCACTGAACACCGCCGATATCTCCCTGGGCTTCGAAGCGGGCCTGGCGATCGTGCTGCTGGCAATCATGCTCGACCGTATCTGCAAGCAACCGGAACTGCCGGTAAGGGGTGAGGCATGAGCATCATTCGTTTCGAAGACGTCGACGTCATCTTCTCCAACAAGCCGCGCGAGGCACTGGCGCTGCTGGACCAAGGCCAGACCCGCGAGCAGATCCTCAAGCAGACCGGCCTGGTGGTAGGTGTCGAAAAGGCCAACCTCGATATCAACAAAGGCGAGATCTGCGTGCTGATGGGCTTGTCCGGTTCGGGCAAGTCGAGCCTGCTGCGCTGCATCAACGGCCTCAACACTGTCAGCCGTGGCAAGTTGTTCGTCGAACACGAAGGCAAGCACATCGACATTGCCAACTGCTCCGCGGCCGAGCTGAAGATGATGCGCACCAAGCGCATTGCCATGGTGTTCCAGAAGTTTGCCCTGATGCCTTGGCTGACGGTGCGCGAGAACATCAGCTTCGGCCTGGAAATGCAGGGTCGCCCGGAAAAGGAACGGCGCAAGCTGGTCGACGAGAAGCTTGAGCTGGTGGGCCTGACCCAGTGGCGCAACAAGAAGCCGGATGAGCTGTCTGGCGGCATGCAGCAGCGCGTGGGCCTGGCCCGGGCGCTGGCGATGGATGCCGACATCTTGCTGATGGACGAACCGTTCTCGGCCCTGGATCCACTGATCCGCCAGGGCCTGCAAGATGAGCTGCTTGGCCTGCAGGCCAAGCTGAGCAAAACCATCGTGTTCGTCAGCCATGACCTGGACGAGGCGCTGAAACTGGGTACCCGCATTGCGATCATGAAAGACGGTCGGATCATCCAGTACAGCAAGCCGGAGGAGATCGTGCTGAACCCGGCCGACGAATACGTGCGCACCTTCGTCGCCCATACCAACCCGCTGAACGTGCTGTGCGGGCGCAGCCTGATGCGCAGCCTGGACAACTGCAAGCGGGTCAATGGCTCGGTGTGCCTGGACCCAGGTATCGATTCATGGCTGGACCTTGGCGAAGGCGGCGCGCTCAAGCGTGCACGCCAAGGCCAGAACGGGCTGGACATGCAGAAATGGGCACCGGGGCAAGATGTGGAGCTGCTGGAGCGCAGACCGACCGTGGTGCACGCCGACATCGGCATGCGTGAGGCACTGCAGATTCGTTATCAAACTGGCAACAAGCTGGTGCTGCAGGATAACGACAGGGTGGTGGGGATACTCGGGGATACCGAGCTTTACCACGCGCTGCTCGGCAAGAACCACGGGTGAGGCAATTGGGGCCGCTTCGCGGCCCTTCGCGGGCACGCCCGCTCCCACAGGTTAGGACTGCCCCCAAGAAGTTGGACACCAATCCAACTCTTGGGGGGCAGTCCAGGTTTGCTGAGATCTCTGTGGGAGCGGGCGTGCCCGCGAAGGGCTGCAAAGCAGCCCCGATCAATGGATCAGCGAACGACAATCCCGCGCGAAGCCATGTAGGCCTTGGCCTCCGGCACTGTGTACTCGCCAAAGTGGAAGATGCTGGCCGCCAGCACCGCGCTGGCATGCCCTTCCAGAATGCCGTCTGCCAAGTGCTGCAGGTTACCCACACCCCCCGAGGCAATCACCGGAATCCCCAGCGCATCACTGATAGCGCGGGTAACGCCCAGGTCGAAGCCGTTCTTCATGCCGTCCTGGTCCATGCTGGTCAGCAGGATCTCGCCAGCGCCCAGGCCTTCCATCTTCTTCGCCCACTCGACTGCATCCAGCCCGGTCGGCTTGCGCCCGCCGTGAGTGAAAATCTCCCAGCGCGGCGCTTCACCTGGCCCGGACACTTTCTTGGCATCGATGGCGACAACGATGCACTGCGAACCGAAACGGTCCGCCGCCTCACCGACAAACTCTGGGTTGAACACCGCGGCGGTGTTGATCGAGACCTTGTCGGCACCGGCGTTGAGCAGGTTGCGGATGTCCTGCACGGTCCGCACGCCACCACCAACCGTCAGCGGGATGAACACCTGGCTGGCCATGCGCTCGACGGTATGCAGCGTGGTGTCGCGCCCATCGACGCTGGCGGTGATGTCGAGAAAGGTGATTTCGTCGGCACCTTGCTCGTCGTAGCGACGGGCGATTTCCACCGGGTCGCCGGCATCACGGATGTTCTCGAACTTGACGCCCTTGACCACCCGGCCGTTGTCCACGTCCAGGCAAGGGATAATGCGCTTGGCCAATGCCATGGTTCAGTCCTCAGCCTTGGTAGTTGTCACAGAAGGTCTGGGCCTCAGCGACATCCAGGGTGCCTTCGTAGATGGCACGGCCGGTGATGGCGCCGATGATGCCCGGGGCCTTGGCGTCCAGCAGGGCCTTGATGTCGCCCAGGTTGTGAATGCCGCCCGAGGCGATCACCGGGATACGGGTGGCTTCAGCCAGTGCCTTGGTGAAGGGCACGTTGCAGCCCTGCATCATGCCGTCCTTGGCTATGTCGGTGTAGACGATCGCCGAGACGCCATCGGCCTCGAAACGCTTGGCCAGGTCGATGACCTGCACCGAGCTCACTTCGGCCCAACCGTCGGTGGCGACGAAACCGTCCTTGGCGTCCAGGCCGACGATGACCTTGCCCGGGAAGGCTTTGCACGCTTCAGCGACGAACTCGGGCTGCTTGACGGCCTTGGTGCCGATGATCACGTAGCTGACGCCAGCCTTGACGTAGTGTTCGATGGTTTCCAGCGAACGGATACCGCCGCCGATCTGGATCGGCAGGTTCGGGTAGCGCTTGGCGATGGCGGTAACCACTTCACCATTGACCGGCTGGCCTTCGAAGGCGCCGTTGAGGTCGACCAGGTGCAGGCGGCGGCAGCCACCCTCGACCCACTTGGCGGCCATGCTCACCGGGTCGTCGGAAAATACCGTAGAGTCTTCCATGCGGCCCTGGCGCAGGCGCACGCAAGCACCGTCCTTCAGATCGATAGCGGGGATAATCAGCATCTTGGGAACCTGTCTATTTGTTGGGTTTCAGGGCTTCTCGAGTGCCCACAGGTCGCTTTCGATGCTCTCGAACCGCTCCTTGAGGTGCAGCTGAACATCGGCAATCGCCCTGTTGTAGTAATGGGGTGCAATCTCTTTGCTGAACAGCTCGAGGACCTCGGCCACCTCGAACGACCCCAACTGCAGCTCGAAGCGGTCTTCGAGAAAACGCTTCAAGCTGTCGAGCGCTTCGCGCTCCTGCTCGGGGGCCAGGGTGATGGTCGGGGCTTTGGTCTTCGACCTGCTCATTTACCAGCGCCCGTCCCAGGCGATGAAGTTCTGCAGCAGCTGCAGGCCATGGGTATGGCTCTTCTCCGGGTGGAACTGCACGGCAAAACGCGAACCGTCGGCCAGCGCTGCGGCAAAGTCGACGCCATAGTGACCGCGACCCACCACCTGGCCCGGCTTGCCGGCATTGATGTAGTAGCTGTGCACGAAGTAGAAACGTGCGCGGTCAGGGATGTCGTGCCACAGCGGGTGGTCGATGGTCTGGCTGACTTCGTTCCAGCCCATGTGCGGCACCTTCAGGTGCTCGCCCTCTTCTTGCAGGTCTTTGCCGAAAAAGCGCACCTGGCCAGGGAACAGGCCAATGCAGTCGACGCCAGTGTTTTCCTCACTGTGCTCGAGCAGCGCCTGCATACCGACGCAGATGCCGAGGAACGGGCGGTCCTGGCTGACTTCGCGCACCAGGCTGTCGAAGCCCAGGCGGCGGATCTCGGCCATGCAGTCGCGAATCGCGCCCACGCCCGGGAACACCACACGGTCGGCCTCGCGGATCACTGAGGCATCGCTGGTAACCAGCACTTTACCTGCACCTACGTGCTCAAGCGCCTTGGCCACCGAGTGCAGGTTACCCATGCCATAGTCGATTACGGCTACCGTTTGCATTTACAGGCACCCTTTGGTGGAAGGCATCTGCCCGGCCATACGCTCGTCGAGGGTGATGGCCATGCGCAGGGCGCGGCCGAAAGCCTTGAATACGGTTTCGATCTGGTGGTGGGTATTGTGGCCACGCAGGTTGTCGATATGCAGGGTTACCAGGGCGTGGTTGACGAAGCCCTGGAAAAACTCCTGGAACAGGTCGACATCGAAGCCGCCAACGCTTGCACGGGTATACGGTACGTGCATCTGCAGGCCTGGGCGGCCAGAGAAGTCGATGACCACGCGTGACAGCGCTTCGTCCAGCGGCACGTAGGCGTGGCCGTAGCGGAAGATACCTTTCTTGTCACCGATGGCTTGGGCGAATGCCATGCCCAGGGTGATGCCGACGTCTTCGACGGTATGGTGATCGTCGATATGCGTGTCACCCTTGCACTCGATATCCAGATCGATCAACCCATGGCGGGCGATCTGGTCCAGCATGTGTTCAAGGAAGGGCACACCGATATCGAATCGGGCCTTGCCACTGCCATCGAGGTTGATCGAGCACTTGACCTGGGTTTCCAGGGTATTGCGCTCGACGGAAGCCTTACGTTCAACCATCACCAGCTCCGCAAAATCATTGGGCGAAAAGGGTTTCATTATAGGCCCAGAACGCGCCAGCTTGAAACGCGGATGACATATGGCAAAGCCAGGTTTTACGCGGGCTGGATGCCGCTACAGGTCTATACAACCACAACGGCCCGCTCCTGCATCTGCGAAAGGGGCGCAACGCGCCCCCCCCTGCTGATCAATGGAACAGCACAGCGGTCTTCTGCAAGGTCACCCAGACACCCCAGGCCAACGGCACGACCACCACCGCCCAGGCCAGCAGCACCAGTGGCAGGCTGCCTGGAGCCGCTTTCCACTCCAGCGACCGCGCCCCATCGGCGCCCTTGTCATGGCTCAACGCCCGCTCGGCCGCCAGTTCGGCATCACTCATGAAGTGCTTGTCGGCCACCGGGCGCACCAGCATGTTGCAGATAAAGCCCAGCACCAGCAGACCCGCGAGGATGTACAAGGTCATGTCATAAGCCGCCGCCCGCTCCACGCCCGCTGCCAGTTGATACTCGCGCAGGTAGGTGATCAGCACCGGCCCCAGCACCCCTGCTGCCGCCCAGGCGGTCAGCAGGCGGCCATGGATGGCACCCACCATCTGCGTGCCGAACAGGTCGGCCAGGTAGGCCGGCACGGTTGCAAAACCACCGCCATACATCGACAGGATGATGCAGAACGCTGCCACGAAAAGCGCCACGTTGCCCAGGTGCCCCATGTTCGGCACCAGGCTGTACAAGCCCACGCCCAAGGCGAAGAAGGCAAAGTAGGTGTTCTTGCGGCCGATGTAATCGGAGAACGATGCCCAGAAGAACCGGCCGCCAATGTTGAAAAGGCTCAGCAGGCCGGTAAAGCCGGCGGCGATCGCGGCAATCTGCGCCAGCTGCGCAGTGCTCAGCTGGCTGAAGGTCAGTTCGTTGCCCAGTAATTTACCGGCGAACACTTCCTGCAGCAGCGGTGACGCCATGCCCAAAATGCCGATGCCCGCCGACACGTTCAGGCACAGCACCAGCCAGATCAGCGCGAACTGCGGGGTCTTCCAGGCCACACTGACGTGCACATGACGGTCGGTGACCATGGCGTTACCGGCATTCTTCAACGGCGCAGCCCAGCCCTCAGGCTTCCAGCCGGTCGGTGGTACGCGATACGCCAGGGCGCCAGCGGTCATGAACACAAAGTAGATTGCCGCCATGGCGACAAAACTCTGCCATACGCCAACCTCGTGCTCATTGCCAAAATGCCCCATAAGCGCGGTGGCCAGCGGCGCCCCGACCATGGCCCCGCCGCCAAAGCCCATGATCGCCATACCGGTGGCCATGCCGCGTTTGTCCGGGAACCACTTGATCAAGGTCGACACGGGTGAGATGTAGCCCAGGCCCAGACCGATACCGCCAATCACGCCCGAGCCAAGCCACATCAGCCACAGCTGATGGGTTTTCACACCTATCGCCGAAAGCAGCATGCCACCGCACCAGCACAAGGCCGACACCAGGCCAGCCTTGCGCGGGCCGGCGTGCTCCAGCCAGCCGCCCAGCACCGCCGCCGAGCAACCGAGGAAGACGAAGAACAGGGTGTAGATCCAGCTCAGCATCGAGATTGGCCAGTCGCATTCGGCGCTGAACATCCGGGCCATGAAGCCCATGTCTGCCGCACAGGCGACGGGGGCGGTGATCCCCAGGGCTTGCGACAAAGGCAGCCAGAATACCGAGAAGCCGTAAGCCATACCGATGCACAGGTGAATGGCCAAGGCAGCTGGCGGGACCAGCCAGCGGTTGAAGCCCGGGCGGGCGATTATGCGTTCCTTCGACAGGAAGCCTGGCTCACTGGCCGAGCTTCCCGTCGCGACGGTACTGGTCATGAATCTGATCCTTGTTATAGGGAGGGTGCTCGCAAAGCGGCGCAAGGGTAGCAGCATCAGGCAGCATGAAAGCAATCTGCCATCGTTCATTTTCGCCTGACTGAAACGGTCATGTTCCCGGCAAAAGCTCAATATTAGGCTGTCGAAAGCCGTACCCTCTGATGCAGGCGTAGGAATTTCCTACATCTCTAGTCGTACAAGCAGGGGTAACCGCTACAGCGTTATACTCTGCCGCCTGAACTCACTAACGGACTAAAAGGACTCGCCCATGAAAGCGTTCGGCAAAATCCTGGGGCTGGGGCTTCTCGGGTTACTGCTGATCATCGTGGCGCTGGGCTTCGCCCTGACCCACCTCTTTGATCCCAACGACTACAAAGACGAGATTCGCCAGCTGGCACGCGACAAGGCGCACGTCGAACTGACCCTCAACGGTGACATCGGCTGGAGCCTGTTCCCGTGGCTGGGCCTGGAGCTGCACGAAGCCAGCATCGCCACCCTGAACAAACCCAAGGAACCGTTCGCCGACCTGCAGATGCTTGGCCTTTCGGTCCGTGTGCTGCCGCTGCTGCGCCGCGAAGTGCAAATGAGCGACGTACGTGTCGAGGGCCTGAACCTGACCCTGGCGCGTGACGAACAGGGTCATGGCAACTGGGAGGACATCGGCAAGCCGCTGCCCGCGCAGAATGGCGCAAGCACCGATGCATCCGCACAGGCACCTGCCGAGCAGACGCCTGCGACCACCAACAGCAACGACCGCGCCATCAAGCTGGACATCGACAGCCTGACCGTGAACAACGCCCGCGTGCAGTACACCGATGCCAAGACCGGCCACAGCTACAGCGCCGAAAGCATCCAGCTGAGCACCGGCCCAATCCATGAAGGCGCAAACATTGCGCTCAAGGCCAGCGCCTTCATCAGCGCCAGCCAGCCGAGCATCAAGGCCCGTACCGAGCTGGCTGGCGAATTGCGCTTCGACCGCAAGCTCAAGCGCTACAACTTCGAAGACATGCGCCTGTCGGGCGAGACCTCGGGTGAGCCTACCGGCGGCAAGACCGTGACCTTCGCCGCCCAAGGCCAACTGCTGGTCGACCTGGCCGCCAATGTCGCCTCGTGGAACGGCCTGAAACTTTCGGCCAACCAACTGCGCGCCCTCGGTGAGCTGAACCTGCGTGATCTGGACAAGGCACCCCAGCTGAGCGGCGGCCTGTCCATCGCCCAGTTCAACCTGCGCGCCTTCCTTGAAAGCATTGGCCACCCGCTGCCGGCCACCAACGACCCGGCCGCCTTCGCCAAGCTGGAGCTGGTGACTCGCCTGCAGGGCACACCCAGCAGCCTGGCCCTGGAAGACCTGGCAGTGAAGCTGGACGACAGCACCTTCAGCGGCCGCGTGGCCGTCGAAGATTTCGCCAAACAAGCCCTGCGCCTGCAGCTTAAGGGCGACACCTTCGACGCCGACCGCTACCTGCCGGCCAAGAGCGAAGAAGCCAAGGGCGCCACCGCTGCGCGCCAGGCCGAGGTCAAGCAACAAGAGGCCAGCGCCGTAGCCGGTGCCGGCACCACACCACTGCCCAACGCCCCAACACAAGTGGCATGGAGCGACGACAAGCTGCTGCCGGTCGACCGTCTGCGCGCCCTCGACCTGCAGGCCGACCTGGCCTTCGGCTCGTTGACCCTGGATAAGCTGCCGATCGAGAGCGCCCAGCTCAAGGCCGTTGGCCAAGGCGGCCTGTTGACCCTGCAAACCCTGCGCGGAGAGCTGTACAACGGCACCTTCGAAGCCAAGGGCACGGTCGACGTGCGCCCTGCCGTGCCACAGCTGGGTGTGAACACCAATATCCAGCGGGTGCCGGTGGAACACTTCATCAAGACCGAAGGCAAGGAACAGACGCCGCCGGTCAAGGGCCTGCTGACCCTGACCAGTGATCTGACAGCCACCGGTAACAGCCAGAAAGCACTGGTCGACACCCTGAACGGCAGCGCAAACTTCGCCATCAACGATGGCGTGCTGGTCAATGCCAACCTGGAACAGCAGCTGTGCCAGGCCATCGCCACGCTCAATCGCAAGACGCTGAGCAGCGAACCACGCGGCAAGGACACCCCGTTCCAGGAGCTGCGCGGCAGCCTGGTAGTACGCAACGGCGTCGCCAGCAACCCGGACCTCAAGGCGCGCATCCCGGGTCTGACCGTCAATGGCCATGGTGACCTCGACCTGCGCGTGCTGGGCATGGACTACAACATCGGCATAGTCGTCGAAGGCGACCAGCGTGCCATGCCGGACCCGGCCTGCCAGGTCAACGAACGTTATGTGGGTGTTGAAGTCCCCCTGCGCTGCCGTGGTCCGCTGGAACTTGGCGCAAAGGCCTGCCGCCTGGACCAGAACGGCCTGGGCAAGGTTGCCGCCAAGCTGGCCGGCAACCGCCTGAAAGACAAGATCGATGAAAAACTTGACGAAAAACTTGGAGACAAAGTGAGCCCGGAACTGAAAGACGCGCTCAAGGGGCTGTTCAACCGATGAGCCCCGAGCAGTTCTCCAGCGCAGTGCTGGACTGGTATGACGAGCACGGCCGGCACGACCTGCCCTGGCAACAGGGCATCACGCCGTACCGGGTGTGGGTGTCGGAAATCATGTTGCAGCAGACCCAGGTCAGCACCGTGCTCAATTACTTCGACCGCTTCATGCAGGCCCTGCCAACCGTGCAAGCCCTGGCCGAGGCACCGGAGGACGAAGTGCTGCACCTGTGGACGGGCCTGGGCTACTACACCCGCGCACGCAACCTGCAAAAGGCCGCCAAGGTCGTCGTCGAACAACATGGCGGCGAATTCCCGCGCAGTGTCGAGCAGCTTACCGAGCTGCCCGGCATTGGCCGCTCCACTGCCGGCGCCATCGCCAGCATCAGCATGGGCATCCGCGCACCGATCCTCGACGGCAACGTCAAGCGCGTGCTGGCACGCTACACCGCCCAGGCCGGCTACCCTGGCGAACCCAAGGTTGCCAACCAGCTATGGGCCACCGCCGAGCGCTTTACCCCGCAACAACGCGCCAACCACTACACCCAGGCGATGATGGACATGGGCGCCACGCTGTGCACGCGCAGCAAGCCCAGTTGCCTGATCTGCCCGTTGCAGCGCGGCTGCGAAGCGCACCTGCACGGCGAAGAAACCCGCTACCCCGAGCCCAAGCCACGCAAGGCTCTGCCGCAACGGCGCACACTGATGCCACTGCTGGCCAACCACGAAGGTGCCATCCTGCTTTATCGACGCCCTTCCAGCGGCCTTTGGGGGGGCTTGTGGAGCCTGCCGGAGCTGGACGACATCGCCCAACTCGACGACCTGGCCTACCAGCACGGCCTGCGCCTGGCTGGCCGCCACGCCATGGACGGCCTGACCCATACCTTCAGCCACTTCCAGCTGGCGATCGAGCCCTGGCTCGTGCACGTCGACCCGGTCGGCGAGCACGTGGCCGAGGCCGACTGGCTCTGGTATAACCTCGCCACCCCGCCGCGCCTGGGCCTCGCCGCCCCGGTGAAAAAGCTGCTTGAACGCGCGGCCGACGAACTGATCGCAGGAGACGCCCGATGACCCGCACCGTGATGTGCCGCAAATACCAAGAAGAACTGCCAGGCCTGGAACGCCCGCCCTATCCCGGTGCCAAGGGCCAGGACATCTTCGAACACATCTCGCAGAAAGCCTGGGCCGACTGGCAGAAGCACCAGACCATGCTGATCAACGAGAAGCGCCTGAACATGATGAACGCCGAGGACCGCAAATTCCTCCAGGCTGAGATGGACAAGTTTTTCGCCGGCGAAGAATACGCCCAGGCCGAAGGCTACGTTCCACCGGCCGAATGACCCCAAAAATCGTAAGCGACGGAATTAATTTAAAATTTTTTCAAAAAGTCGTTGACGAGCGGTCCGGAAATCTATTTAATTCACCTCGTCGCCCAGATAGCTCAGTCGGTAGAGCAGAGGATTGAAAATCCTCGTGTCGGCGGTTCGACTCCGTCTCTGGGCACCACCTTCAAGCTTCTGGTGGTTGCAAAGTTACCCGAAGCGACAACAAGAAACCCGCCTAGTGCGGGTTTTTTGTTGTCTGTGATTTTTAACTTCAGGCGGCTTCGAAGAACACCAGATTTCACAACGCAACCTGAAGGCTCGCCATGCAATCGAGAAACCCGCAGCCTAAGCAGACTGCGGGCCAACCCTTACTCGTCCGACATGGAACGAAGATGATTGAATGCGTCCTCGGTCATGTGCCCCATGTAGGAGATGCTGTGCAACTGAAGGTGGCCGTGTTGCTTGCCTTTTTCGATAATGGCGGCGATGTCAGCCTTTGTAATCCTTTGCTCGTCGCAACCGGCGAAACCGGTTGGATAGTAAACCCTGCCATCGTCCGTGTAGCCGTACAGGGTGACCAGATAAAAGTGCTTCATGACTCCTCCTTTGTAGCGCAAACGTGCGCATCACTCACAGACGCCGAATTGGCGCAGTGACAGGCTGCCAGCCAGCATGGCTGGCAGCAGGAGAGAAGCTACGCAGGGCCCACGGTCCGCATAATCTGGATATGTATCCCACAGACATCTCAAGCTGCAGCGCCCAGGCGCGCTGCTTGGGTTTATCGGGCAATTGCGCTTCAATACGCGCACTTTCAGACACACCCAAGGATTTCCCCATGGCCACCCCCACCAAGCAACAGAAACGCGCCAAGCGCGCCGCCAGCAAGGCCAAGCAGAACCGCATGGTTCGCAGCGGCCAAGCGGTCAAGGCCAGTGCCGGCGACAGCGCCAGCGTCGAGCAGGTGTACAACAAGGCCATGGAGTCGGGCAGCTACGACGCGATGTTCAACAAGATGAAGGAAGCTCAGGAAGGCGGCCTGGTGCCAATGATCTCGGTGTTCCTGGTGGATCCGCTGCTCGCCCTGGTGCTCAAGGGGCACAAGGAAGAACACGCCACCGACTACATCGTGCTGGTGTTCAACGCCTACCGCAAATGGCTGGACGGCGCTGACGAAGAGACCACCATGGCCTGGCTGGAGAGTGATGAGTTCCAAGACGCCTATATCGCCGCTTCCGAACTGGTGGCCAAACAGCAGCAACAGCAGAAGCAGTTCGGCTGACAGGGCCATATAACCTGTTGCGCCCCCTGTAGGAGCGGGTTTACCCGCGAATACGATGGCGGCTGCAACGGTGATTAGCCAAGGAAATTGGCCAGCAGCCCGGCCCTTTCGCGGGTAAACCCGCGCCTACGGGCCTGTGGTGAACCTGCGGGCTTGCCCGCGAAAGGGCCATCACAGGCCACAAAAAAAGGCCGCACCCTTCACAGGGCGCGGCCTTCTCATTTCAGCCAGCGCCGATCAGCTGTCCAGCGCCGCCCGCCCGGCAGCCTCGCGCTTGCGGTGCACCAGCAAGCCAGCCGCCACCACACCAATACTCAGCAGCGCAGTCGCAATGATCTCCGCACGGTGATCCTCACGCAGCGCCATGACCACCAGAATGGCAACGATGAAGGCAATGGTCGCCCAGGTCAGGCCCGGGAACAGCCACATCTTGAAGGTGATCTTCTCGCCGCGGGCTTCACGCTGGGCGCGCATGCGCAGCTGCGAAACGGCAATCACCAGGTACACCAGCAGCGCGATGGCGCCAGAGCTGGCCAGCAGGAACTCAAACACCTGGGCCGGTGCCACGAAGTTGGCGAACACGCAAAGGAATGCCGCTGCGGTGGACAGCAGTACCGCCACATGCGGGGTCGCCGCCTTGGTGGTGCGCTGGGCGATGGCCGGAGCATCACCACGCTTGCTCAGCGAGAACAACATGCGCGAAGAAGTGTACAGCGCCGAGTTCAGGCAGCTGGTCACGGCAATCAGCACGACAATGTCGACGATCAGCTTGGCATTCGGCACACCGATACGGCTCAGCACGGTCTGGTAGGAGCCCGTCTCGGCAAGGGCCGGGTCGTTCCACGGCACCAGGGCCACGACCAGGAAGATCGACACCAGGTAGAACAGGCAGATACGCCAGATTACCGAGTTGGTGGCACGGCTGATCTGCTTGCCCGGGTCCTTCGACTCGGCAGCGGCGATGGTGACGATTTCGGTACCCATGAACGAGAACATGGTGGTCAGCATGGCTGCCAGCACCGCGCCCAGGCCGTTGGGCATGAAACCCTGGGTATCGAACAGGTGGCTGGCACCGCTCACCTGGCTGCTCGGTACAAAGCCGAACAAAGCAGCACAGCCCACGGCGATGAAGCCGATGATCGCCAGCACTTTGAGCAGGGCAAACCAGAACTCGAACTCACCGTAGTTCTTCACACTGCACAGGTTGGTAAGTGTCAGTGCCAGGGTAATGACGAGGGAGAACGCCCACAGGTCAACCGCCGGGAACCAGGCATGCAGAATGGCTGCGGCGGCGTTGGCCTCCAGCGGAATCACCAGCACCCAGAACCACCAGTACAGCCAGCCAATGGTGAAACCGGCCCAGCGCCCGATGGCACGGTCGGCATACGTAGAGAACGAACCGGTGTCAGGCGAGGCGACTGCCATTTCACCCAACATACGCATGACCAGCACGACCAGCGTACCGGCGGCAGCGTAAGCCAGCAGCACGGCAGGGCCGGCCGCTGCGATGGCGTGGCCGGAGCCTACGAACAGGCCGGCACCGATGACGCCAGCGATGGACAGCATGGTCACATGCCGTTGTTTGAGCCCCTGAGCGAGGTCATTGGAATTGTTACCGCTCATTGAAACTACCTTTGTAAGGAGTGGACCACGCCGACTGCGAGTACAGAGCGCGCCAGGGTTGACCTAGGCGTCGCTGCAATCGGCGGTTTCCAACTGGCAATAAGCGCGCCATATGACGAATGCACTCGTCAGAAAATTCTGCAGGCCTTTTAGGATGCGGCCTGGAGGGCTTTCGGCCATTGCATGACCGAAAGGGCATCAAATCAGCGGATTACTGAAATACCCACTTACAAATGCACCAAAGGTGCTCCTCGGTAACACCTGTGCACCACTGCAATGCCAAAAAGTGCAACCCATGGGTACAACCTTGTGACATCAACATGGCATTCTTGGGTGAACCCGTTTCCATTGCCAAAAGGTCGGGTTTACCCCTCCAATGGGTCAAAACAGCTTCCATGAGCCGGCCAAAGCTGGCACCATCGCGCCTTTTTTCATCAAGGCTCTGGTGCTGGGCGACACCTTCGCGGACATCTGCGCGACGTTACGCTGTAGCGATGCGACAAACTGCCCCACCAGCGCCCCCAGTCCCCGGCGACCCTGTTGGCCGTCATAATGCCGCTATGCTAGCTTGGCGCACGCCAGGAAGGCCGCCAACAGCTGGGAACGCACCCGAACACATGAGGACCGCACATGGCTCAGGCCACGCCCGCGCTGGAAATCCGCAATTTGCACAAACGCTACGGCGAGCAGGAAATTCTAAAGGGCATTTCGCTGACCGCTCGCGACGGTGACGTGATCTCCATCCTGGGGTCGTCCGGCTCCGGCAAGTCCACCCTGCTGCGCTGCATCAACCTGCTCGAGAACCCGCACCAGGGCGAAATCCTGGTCGCCGGCGAAGCTCTCAAGCTCAAAGCCGCCAAGAATGGCGACCTGATCGCAGCCGACAACCGCCAGATCAATCGCCTGCGCAGCGAAATCGGCTTTGTCTTCCAGAATTTCAACCTGTGGCCGCACATGTCGATCCTCGACAACATCATCGAGGCGCCACGCCGCGTGCTCGGCCAAAGCAAGGCCGAGGCCATCGAAGCCGCCGAAGCGCTGCTGAACAAGGTCGGCATCTACGACAAACGCCACAGCTACTCCGCCCAGCTTTCCGGTGGCCAGCAACAGCGCGCCGCCATTGCCCGTACCCTGGCCATGAAGCCCAAGGTCATCCTGTTCGACGAGCCCACTTCGGCGCTCGATCCGGAAATGGTCCAGGAAGTGCTTAACGTTATCCGCGCATTGGCCGAAGAAGGCCGTACCATGCTGCTGGTGACGCACGAGATGAGCTTTGCCCGCCATGTGTCCAGTGAAGTCGTCTTCCTGCACCAGGGCCTGGTCGAAGAGCAGGGATCGCCGCAGCAGGTCTTCGAAAACCCGACCTCGGCGCGTTGCAAGCAATTCATGTCCAGCCACCGCTAACGGAGCAATACATGCACACCTACAAGAAGTTTCTCCTGGCAGCTGCTGCCACGCTGGTGATGTCGGCAAACGCCATGGCCGCAGAAAAACTGCGCATGGGCATCGAAGCCGCCTACCCACCGTTCAACAACAAGGATGCCAGCGGTAACGTGGTTGGCTTCGACAAAGACATTGGCGACGCCCTGTGCGCCAAGATGAAAGTCGAGTGCTCGGTCGTTACCTCCGACTGGGACGGCATCATCCCGGCCCTGAACGCCAAGAAGTTCGACTTCCTGGTGTCGTCGCTGTCGATCACCGACGAACGCAAGCAGGCTGTGGACTTCACCGATCCGTACTACTCCAACAAGCTGCAGTTCATCGCGCCGAAAAACGTCGACTTCAAGACCGACAAAGCGTCGCTCAAGGGCAAGGTCATCGGCACCCAGCGCGCCACCCTGGCCGGCACCTACCTTGAAGATAACTACCCGGATGTCGATATCAAACTCTACGACACCCAGGAAAACGCCTACCTTGATCTGGTTTCCGGTCGTATCGACGGCATCCTGGCCGACAAGTACGTGCAGTACGAGTGGCTGAAAAGCAAAGACGGCTCGAACTTCGAGTTCAAGGGCGAGCCGGTGATGGACAGCGACAAGATCGGCATTGCCGTGCGCAAAGGTGACACCAAGCTGCGCGACGACCTGAACAAAGCCCTGGCAGAAATCAAAGCCGACGGTACGTACAAGAAAATCAACGACAAGTACTTCCCGTTCAGCATCGAATGATCCGCCCTGACCGGCGCGCCCTTGCGGCGCGCCAGTCCCTAATATGACCTGCCCATGAATATCGACCTGCACGGATTCGGTCCGGCCATGATGGCCGGCACCCTGATGACCGTAAAACTGGCGCTTTGCGCCTTGCTGCTGGGGCTGGTCCTGGGCCTGCTCGGCGCCCTGGCCAAGACCTCCCCGCTCAAGCCGCTGCAATGGCTTGGCGGCTTCTACTCGACCCTGGTTCGCGGCGTGCCCGAACTGCTGTGGGTACTGCTTATCTATTTCGGCACCGTCGGGCTCATGAACAGCCTCGGCGAAGCCCTGAACATGCCGGGCCTTGAGCTAAGCGCCTTCGCCGCGGGCGTGATCGCCCTGGGCCTGTGCTTTGGCGCCTACGCCACCGAAGTGTTCCGTGGCGCCATCCTGGCGATCCCCAAAGGCCACCGCGAAGCTGGCCTGGCGCTGGGCTTGTCCAAGGGCCGCATCCTCTCGCGGATCATCCTGCCGCAGATGTGGCGCATCGCCCTGCCCGGCCTTGGCAACCTGTTCATGATCCTGATGAAGGACACCGCCCTGGTATCGGTAATCGGCCTTGAAGAAATCATGCGTCATTCGCAGATCGGCGTGACCGTGACCAAAGAGCCGTTCACCTTCTACATGGTCGCGGCCTGCATCTACCTGGGCCTGACCGTGCTTGCCATGACCGGTATGCATTTCATGGAAAAACGCGCCGCTCGCGGCTTTGCGAGGGCTGAATAATGAATTGGGAAGTCATCTTCAAATGGCTGCCACGCCTGGCCGAGGGTGCGGTCCTGACCCTGGAGCTGGTGGCCATTGCCGTGGTTGCAGGGTTGATCCTGGCCATCCCGCTGGGCATCGCCCGTTCCTCGCGCCACTGGTACGTGCGCGCGGTGCCGTTCAGCTACATCTTCTTCTTCCGTGGCACGCCGCTGCTGGTGCAGTTGTTCCTGGTCTATTACGGCCTGGCGCAGTTCGATGCAGTGCGCTCCAGTTCGCTGTGGCCGTACCTGCGCGATCCGTTCTGGTGCACGGTGCTGACCATGACCCTGCACACCGCCGCGTACATTGCCGAGATCCTGCGTGGCGCGCTGCAGTCGATCCCCAAAGGTGAGATCGAAGCGGCCCGGGCGCTGGGCATGTCGCGGGGCAAGGCGCTGTTCTACATCATGCTGCCACGCGCTGCGCGCATCGGCCTGCCGGCGTACAGCAACGAAGTGATCCTGATGCTCAAGGCCAGTGCCCTGGCCAGTACCGTGACCCTGCTGGAGCTGACCGGCATGGCCCGTACCATCATCGCCCGCACCTACCTGCCGGTGGAAATCTTCTTCGCCGCAGGCGTGTTCTACCTGGTGATCTCGTTCATGCTGGTGCAAGGCTTCAAGCTGCTGGAGCGCTGGTTGCGCGTGGATGCCTGCCAAGGCCGCTGACATCTCCTAGCCTTCTTCGCGGGCACGCCCGCTCCTACAACAGGCCTATGCTGAACCTTCGTAGGAGCGGGTTTACCCGCGAATAGGCCCTCAACCCCAACACACATCCCGATGCCCAGCCCCCTCCACAACCACCACCTAAGCACCCGCTTCCAGGCCCTCGACCAGTTCCTGATCGAGCACCAACAGCTGTGGAAACCCCGCCCCTTCACCACCCTGCAACTGGCCTGGGAAACCCCCCACCCAGAGCTTGCCGCCCACCTGCGCCAATGTTCCCTGGCAGACGCCGAAGCCGACAGCGCCGCTGACCGCTTGCCTGCCCCATTCCCGCAACTGGCCGAACAAGCCCGACTGCTCGCCACGCTCGGCAGCCTTGCGCAAACCGACCTGCCACCTGCCGCCCACCGCTTGGACGTCGCCGTCCCCGGCCGCAAATGGCAGCAGATCGAAGCCTTCGCCAGCCACCTGGCCTTCCGCGAGCAGCCCCGCCACTGGCTGGACTGGTGTTCTGGCAAAGGCCACCTCGGCCGTCGCCTGCTGCAACCCGGGCAACACCTGACCTGCCTGGAGTACGACGCCGACCTGGTCGCTGCCGGTCAGGCCCTGAGTGCACACCACCACTTGCAAGCACAGCACGTACATCAGGATGTGATGGCCAGCGACAGCGCTCGCCACCTGGCTGACGATAAAAGCGTGGTTGCCCTGCATGCCTGTGGCGATCTGCATGTACGCCTGATGCAACTGGCCAGCCAGCAAGGTTGCCGGCAACTGGCCATAGCCCCGTGCTGCTACAACCGCATCGCCGCGCAGCAGTACCAGGCGTTGTCCACAGCCGCGCAGGCGTCGAGCCTGCAGCTGTCGCTGGACGACCTGGGCCTGCCCTTGAGCGAAACCGTCACTGCCGGCGCCCGCGTGCGGCGCCAGCGTGACACCTCGATGGCCCGGCGCCTGGGCTTCGACCTGCTGCAACGCCAGCAGCGCCAGAGCGATGAATACCTGCCGACACCTTCCCTGCCGGTGGCCTGGCTGGAGAAGCCCTTCGAGCAATACTGCCGTGACTTGGCTGAACTGAAGCAATTGCCAGTGAGCGGCGACCCGGACTGGGCAATGTTGGAAGCTGCGGGCTGGCAACGCCTGGCCGAGGTCCGCAACCTCGAGCGCGTACGCAACCTGTTCCGTCGGCCACTGGAGCTGTGGCTGGTACTCGATCGCGCCCTGTTCCTCGAAGAGCAAGGCTATGACGTGCGCCTGGGCCTGTTCTGCGATTACCCACTGACCCCGCGCAACCTGCTCATTCTTGCGGAACGCGACGGTTAGCCGCAGTACAACCTGTGGATAAGTCTGTGAACAAGCTTGTGATTACCTGTTGGATCCAAGCGCTATTTCAAGCGCTTGGCTTATTCCTGCTTGCGGCTGCAGCCCAGTAAAAACAGGCGTTTGCGCAAAGACCAGCGGCGTAGCGATCCGGCATGCCTTTCGCTCAGGTCCCAAATGCCACTTGTGCATAAACATTTCTTGTGGTTAGCGCAAGCGGCTTTTGTGGGAGCGGCCTTGCGTCGCGAAAGGGCCGCAAAGCGGCCCCCGTTTTCAGCGCAATCTCTGAAATCGCCGGGGCTGCTCTGCAGCCCCATTCGCGACGCAAGGCCGCTCCCACAAATGACCGCGTCAATGCCTAATGCGCCTTGCCCTTGGCAATCTCGATATCGTTCATCAGCGCCTTGGCCATGTCGCAAAGGTAATCGGCTGCACCCAGGAATTTATGGTCGTCCTCCATATCCCCCTCGCGCACCAGGTGCTTGATGTAGCCCATCAGGATCGAGACATGCTCGTAGGCCGCGTCGACGGGGACGCCGGGCTCTACGCGTAGCAGATTGAGGGATGGGTTACCGGCTGCGAGGAAGGTTTCCACGCCTGCGGTTGTGATTGGTTTGGGGCTGTTGGGATCAGAATCGATCGTTTTCACTTTTCAAACTCCCTAGTTCAAAAGGAGTTGCCGTGTTCATTCTTTCTCACGGAACAAAGGCGGCAACCGTGCACGAGGTGAGAAACCGAGTGAACGTAGGAAGCTCGGCCAGACCAAGGTCTGCCCGCGCACAGTCGCCATTACGCAGCCGATACGTTCAAAGTCGGGTTCTCACACCCGGTCGCCAGAGCGACCCGAAAACGGTATCCGTGAGCCACTTCCCCGACAACAGCGTTACTTCGGCGGCGCGCGTAGGATACTTCCGAAGCATCCAAACCCTGAAGCTTTTGACCCCATGGTTCAGAATTCCCTTACACAGATAACCCGGCTTACCCGCCCCCGTGTAGGAGCGGGTTCACCCGCGAAGAGGCCATACCAGACAACACAAGGCTAATGCTCCACCGCCGCAACGGTGTATCATCCGCCCCCCAAATCATTAAAAAGTGACGTCGCGCGCTGCCCGCCAGCCCCGCGACCTTCTGGCGTTGCGCCAGAACCGACAATGGACCACCGGACCTGAGCATCGTGACCCGAGCCAACCCCCTCGCCCTGCTGACCTTCGCCCTGGCCCTGACCGGCTGCGCCGGCGGCACCTCGCCCCACCCCAACAGCAACCTGGGCTGGAACCACCCCGGCATGCAGCTGGGCGGCGACAAAGGCCTGCCCCTGCGCACAGAAGCCCCATGCCGCAAGCGCGGCTGCGACAACGACAAGCTGTTTTTCAACCCGGGCAAAAGCGAGCCTAGCGTCACCACCATGCACCGCGGCTGGTAGGAAAATTCTTCTTTTAGGCCGGTGACTTAGGTCTTTTGCGAACATTCGCAAGGAAGTGGTTTACAGGCGCCAAACGATCGCTATAATGACGCCCCATTGCCGGTATAGCTCAGATGGTAGAGCAACTGACTTGTAATCAGTAGGTCCCGGGTTCGATTCCTGGTGCCGGCACCATACGCAGTATCAAAAAAGGCTCACCGAAAGGTGGGCCTTTTTTGTTTTCGGCTAGGAGGTATGACTCAAATGGCGGACTCCCCCAGCCTTGCGCAAGACGCTGTGCACTCAGCTTGCTCACGCTACGGGGCAACCGCCGCGGCGACTCGGCCGTAGAGCTGCCTCAACAATCCCATAGCGCTCTTCCAGGCTGCACCGTCGCACAGAGTAAAAGATTCAAAAGCACGCCGCGTCGTCTGTAGGAGCGGCCTTATGTCGCGGAGGGCCGCAAAGCGGCCCCGGCAATCTCAGGCCAGAATAGCGAAAGCTCAAGCCCTCCGAGATGGCTCAAAAAGCCCTGTCAGGCGGCTTTCTGCTCCAAACTCTCCCAACCTAGGCAAGCTAGCGCCAATGTGCGTGGTACCGCTTCACGACCACTGCTGTAGCG
The DNA here is from genome assembly GCF_036961695.1 of Pseudomonas sp. CGJS7. NCBI lineage: Bacteria > Pseudomonadati > Pseudomonadota > Gammaproteobacteria > Pseudomonadales > Pseudomonadaceae > Pseudomonas > Pseudomonas sp. CGJS7. The sequence continues at coordinate 23,643 of NZ_JBAMDI010000084.1, forward strand.
GCTGATGCTACGGGGGCTGACTCCCAGCGCTTCGGCAGCCTGGTCGAGCGTCCGGTTGGAGTTATCCACAGAACAGCATGAAGCTCTTTCGCGCAGCCACGCGGCTAAGGGCCCAAACTAGATGAACAACTTCTGGGCCACGATCAGCTGGGACAACGGGGTCTGTGGAAACCCGATGACTCCACGTAGGAATACGTTTTATCCACAGGCGCTAATCACCTGAAAATGCATTTCTTGACGACCATTGTCCACAAGCGTTGACTGCTGTTTCTAATGCTGCCGGGGCAGCAAAATTTGGCCTGGAGCCGGGAAAGCCACACCGCAACCGGAGTGGTTCAAGCCGAGTAGGATCCGCATCCGACAGTTCGTACGTTCACTACCTATGTGATGCCGAAGAGCTTGGCTGCTCAACTAACCCAGCATTCGCGTAGACGCGCGATTTAGGATGTTTTGAACAGCTCGATTGCTCGGAGGGTTTTCACAAAGCCTCGGTCGATACCCGCCATTCGCCAGTGAGCGCTCTCGACCCAAAGCCAATGCCCGGTGGCTAATTTCAGAAGTCGTATCGCGTGTTCAACATCACATTGCGCGGTTCACCGTAGTACCCGCTGTAGAACGTGGTGTCCAACGCACTGATGTACTTCTTGTCAAACAGGTTGTTCACGTTGAGCGTGGTGGAAAGCTGGTCGGTGAGCTGATAGCGGGCCATGAGGTTGACCACGGTAAATTGCGATTGCTTGGCCTTGACCGTGCCCATCGCCGTGCTCGGCGTAACGGTTATGTGGGTGCCGCTTTGCCAGTTCGCGCCACCGCCAACGGTCAGCCGATCGAAATCGCCCGGCAGCCGGTAGGTGCTCCACAGCTTCACCATGTTGGCAGGGGCTTCGGTGTTCAAGCGCTCGCCGTCGCGATCCTTGGTGATGCCATGGTTGTAGCTGGCGGAAACATTCCAGCCAGGCATCAGCTCGCCATTGGCTTCGACTTCAAAGCCACGGGTAGTCGCCCCGCTTACTGCCTTATAGGCGGCGGTAGAGCCATCGTTGTTGACGGTCTTGCCTTCGTCGAGTACAGCAAGGTTGTCTTGCTTGATCTCGTACGCCGCGATACTGGTGTTCAACAGGCCACCAAAGAATTCGCTCTTCAAACCTATCTCGTAGTTGTCACCTTCACGCGGTTCAAGGGTCGAGCCATCGGCGTCACGCACGCTCTGTGGTTTGAAAATGCTGGTCCAACTGGCATAAACCGAGTGCACGTCGTTGAGGTCGTAAACCACGCCTGCATAGGGTGTCACCACGCCGTTTTCCTTGTAATCCGTCGTGCGATTGCTGCGTGGCGTCGCCGGGTAGGTCAGGTCGTAGTCGTAGTTATACTTGTTGACGCGCGCACCGAGGATCACCGACAAGTTGTCGGTCGGGCGCAGCCGAGTGGCAATGTAGGTGCCACTCTGGTGAATGACGGTGTCGCCATCGTAGAGCTTGCCGCCACCCATGACAGGTTGGTTGGTGTAGTTGTCCCATTCGTAGAAATTGACGAAGGTCCCTTCGATCCCGGTACCACGGGTGGGCGTATGGCGATTCTCGTAACGCGAATAGTTGTAGCCAACGATCAGCTCGTGCTGGCGGCCGAAGAGCTGGAAGGGGCCTTGTGCCTGCAGGTCTACGCCGGTCTGTTTCTGCCAGGTGCTGCCCGCGCCACCGTACAGACGCACGCCAGCGCCCGTGTTCTCGTCAGGGAAGCCCCAGCTGGCGGTGGCCAGCTTGTAGTCGTCACGCTTGATGTACATGCGGTTCACGGAAGCCTTCAAGCTCCAGTCATGAGCCAGCTTCTGCTCGATGCTTGCGAAAGTGTTGAGGGCATCTTGCGGGTTGTGGCTCCAGCGTGCGGCACTGTTGGTCGAGCGAGAGAAATCGGTCTGTTTGCCATTGCTGTAGAACAGTGGGAAGGCCACGGATGACGAGCCTTGCGGGTTATTCTTCTGGTAGTCGGCGCCGACGGTAAGCAGGGTGGTATCGGTCAGGTCGGCTTCGAGGACACCATAGAAAATCTGCTTTTCTTGTGAATAGTGGTCAACGAAACTGTTGTTCTGCTGGTACGCCGCGACCATGCGGCCACGCACGTTACCGGCTGGGGTCAGCGGGCCGGACAGGTCGACTTCGGTGCGATACTTGTCCCAAGAGCCCACTCCAGCGGTGATGTGGCCTTTGAATTGATCAGTAGGGCGTTTGCGCACCAGATTGATGGTGGCCGAAGGGTCTCCCGCGCCGGTCATCAGGCCAGTCGCACCGCGCAGCACTTCGACACGGTCGTAGATGGCCATGTCCGCAAGGCTTTGCGCCGACATTTGCGTTGCGATATCCAGCGTCGTCGGAATGCCATCGAATTGGTAATTATCTACCGAGTACCCACGTGAATAGATGTTGAAGCGTTCGCTCCCCAGGCTCTGCACCGACAGCCCAGGCGTCTGCTGCAGCACTTCGGTAATGTCATTGAGCCCCTGGTCATCCATGCGCTGGCGAGTGATCACGCTCACCGACTGCGGCGTTTCACGTATCGACAGGTTCATCTTGGTAGCGGTGCTGCTTAGCCCTGTGGTGTACGAGCCTGTCCCTTCTGTGGTTGCACCTAATGACCGCGAATTGATCGACGTCACCCCCAGCTCCAACGCCCCGCTCGGCTCAGCGGCCTGCATCAGCAGGTAGTTGCCGCTGTCGGTCCTGAACACGTTCAGACCGGTGCCAGCCAGTAACCTGGCAAAGCCCTGCTCCACGTTGAAACTGCCCTTGACCCCAGGACTGGTCTTGCCGGCCGTTAGGCTGGCATCGATCGATAAAGGGATACCAGCCTGGCGACCAAACTGGCTGAGTGCCAGGTCGAGCGGGGCCGCATCAATGTCGAAACGAATGATGCTACTGGCCGCCGGCTGGGCCAGTGCGGCATTGGTACCAGACAGGCTGCACAGGGTCAGGCCAGTGGCGAAGGCCAGGTGGATGGCGCGGGCCAGCGGGGTGATTCGATGCGTCATGTGGAACGTCCGAAAGGGTCAGAGGAACCGCGGTATTGGCGGGGTATGCCCTGAAGCCAATCGAGAACGAAAAAACTGCGCAGAGGGTGAAAATATTTTTCAGGCGCCAGCTCTCGGTACCACCGTCACCCAGTAGCGGGTTCGCCGTTGAATGCTCACTGGCAGGCTACTTTCCAGCAGTGCGAGGATGCGTTCGTTGTCATCCAGCGGGTAGGACCCCGTCACCCGCAAGCCGGCCACACGCGGGTCGCAACGCAAGATGCCCGGGCGGTAGCGGCCGAGCTGGTCGATCAGTTCGTCCAGGCGTGTGGCCTGGGCAATCACGAAGCCGTCGATCCAGGCATCGTCCTGCACCGCCGGTTGACTGACGACGATCCCCTCGCTATCGAGCCTTGCGCGCTGGCCGCTGTCGATGACGCGCTGACCCCGGCCATGTCGCAGCGTGGCAGCCACGCGCCCGCTGCTGACCGACAGCAGCGTACCCGGACAACCATCCCCGCAACGTACTGTGAAGCGGGTGCCGAGCGGCCGCATCAGCGCATCGTCGGTTTGCACCAGCAGCGGTCGGCCGAAGGGGTCGTGCCCGGTGAGCACGTTGATTTCGCCATACCGCAACAAAATGCGCCGCTCGTTGGCATTGAAATCGATGTCCACCGCCGTGGCGGTGTTCAGCCACAGTTCGGTGCCATCGTCCAACACCTGACGGCGGCGCTCTCCGGTCTCGGTGCTGAGGTCTGCCAAACCGCCCTGCAGCCATTGGCTTTCTCTGTTCTGCCAGGCGATGGCCCCCAGCAAGCTGGCACCCATCAACATTTTCAATACCTGGCGACGGTCACCGCTGACATAGCGGGCCTGCTGTAGCGCAGACCGGGCGACCGGGTCGCCTAGCACGCCAGCGTTGTTGCGCAGCAGCGCCGGCAAACCCACCATGCGCTGCCACGCAAGTTCGTGCTCGCTGTCGGCCTGACGCCAGCGTTCAAGCTCCCGGATTTGCTCGGCGGTGATATCGCCGGACTGGGTCAACGAATACCAGGCGATGGCCTGCTGGCGCACGCTGGCGGAAATCGGCTGGGCTTGGGACATGGCGGTCACTCGAACTGACTGGCATAGCAGCGATCGAAGGCCTTGAGCATGGCCCTCTGAACCTGGTCGACACTCAGCGCCAGCTGCGCGGCGATCTGCTTGTAGGTCAGCCCATCGAGCTGCGACAGCAGAAAAATCTCCCGCACTCGCGGCGACAGCCCGTGCAGCAGCTCATCGAGCTGTGTGAGGGTTTCGATCAGCAAGTGTCGCTCTTCGGCGGAGATCTCGTATTGCTCCGGTTGCGCCGCCAATGCCTCGGTATAGGCACGCTCCACCGCCAGGCGCCGCCAACGGTTGATCAACAGGCTGTTGGCGATGGTGGCCAGGTACGCCAAGGGGCGCTGCACATCGTTGAGCGGGCGTCGCGCGCGCATGATACGCACGAACGTGTCCTGGGCCAGATCATCAGCATCAGCAGCCTCCCCCAGACGCTTCATCAGCCAGCGCTTCAACCAGCTGCGGTGCTGCGTGTAGAGGCGCTCGACATCCAGGTCGAAGGAGCTTGGGGGTCCCATAGGCGAGTGGCCTGTCTGCGTTCTTGTGAGCGGAATATGATAATCACTCGCAATTAAGCAGTGCAAGCAGCGGGGGGGACGGAGTAAAAGGCTCACCGAAAGTTGGCCTTTTTTGTTTTAACCCCCACAGCCCCCACTCCACTCTAGGCCCTGCAAGCTCATCCCCTTTATAAAATATCTTTTGATGATATCTTATCGAATATAAGGTGCCATAAAACGAGACCTTAATTTTCTGATACGTTTTATTAGTGTGTATTGAGTGGTACCTTATCCTCTATAAAATGTCGCTTGGTGCCACTTTATGAAAGACTTTTTCCCTGTTCAGAGCACCTCAGTGCTGCACCGAATAGGCCTTCTGATGAAGGAGGCGCGTCTGCGCATGAGAATGCGTCAGGCAGACCTTGCGGACCTGGCTGGAATTTCTCTCCGCACTGTTCGTCACCTCGAGAGGGGTAAGGCTGACGGTGTTTCGTTGCGAGATTTCATGCTCGCGCTGTTCACTGTTGGAATCTCTGACCGGGTTTTCCAGGCGTTGATCGATGACCCTGCGCTTGATCTCAACTCTTTAGAAACCAACACGACCAAGCGCGTAAAGCTGCCGCGCTGCAACGCGGAGGACTTCTGATGTCACGCGCTTACATCTACATGGAGTGTCCGGAAACAGGTGAGACTGTGACGTTGGGTAGGCTGACCCTTGCTGGTCGCACGGGAACCTTCGTCTATGCGCCGGAGATCGTGGATGCCAAGCGTTGGGTGCCCGACCCGATACGATATCCGCTCTCCGCTCGACCCTTTCCGGTACATAAGAATGGCGGCGTTCCTGGGTTCATTGATGATGCGATGCCAGATGGCTGGGGGGAACGACTGCTGCGCCGCACCCTAAAGGGAGAACTCACTCCGATCCAGCTCCTGCTGCTGTCTCCCAACGAAGATCGCGCCGGAAATATCATGGCTGGCGAAGTTCGCACACCGCGGCCGGGCATAGGCGAAAGGCCGGTGAAAATGCTTGAAGCCAAAGGGCTCGATCACTTCATAGAGGTTTGTGCTGCGATCTATGACAGCCAGCTGAGCGCAGAGCAGCTGGAGGCATTGAGAATACGGGATCAGCGCTCAGCAGTGGGTGGTGCCAGGCCCAAGCGTACGTACCGTTTTGATCACAAGCTGATTCTGGCGAAGCCACGCGATAAATTTGACCACTACGACCTACCGAAATTTGAGTATGCCTGCATGACTTTTGCGGCTACCAAGGGAATGAATGTCGCCCGGACAGCACTCCATCAAAGTGAAAAAGGCAACACGCTGCTAGTAGAGCGATTTGACCGAAAATGGTCAGAGAATGATGCAAGGTTTCGGCGCATCCCGATGATGAGTGGCTTAACTCTTCTCGATGCCGAATGGCATGCGCAGCGCAACAAAGGGTGGATCTACGCGGCGCTCGCCGATGAGCTGTACCGCAGAGGCGCGCCAGATGCTGATAGGCAGGAGCTCTACAGGCGAATGGCCTATAACGCTCTCGTGGGGAACAGTGACGATCACCCTCGTAACCACGCCGTGATTTGGCAGGAAGGGGCTTGGCGCCTCTCGCCAATGTATGACGTTCTTCCCGTACTGGGAGAGGGGCCTGCACAGGGACTGTCAATGGATGTTGGGATCAACGGTCCCCTTCTAAGTCGAGCTAACTTGCTTAGCCAGCATAAGCATTTTGCACTGACGGAAGATGAGGCGGCAGGCATATTGGATGAGGTCGCTTCTTGGCAGTCAGAGCTGATGGAACACTATGCAAAGCATTTGGCTGGGGCTGAGCTGGATGCGGCGGCGGACGCAACAAGCTGCGAGAGACTGCTGGCTTAGGGGCGGGCTGCGAAGGCCTCGCTCGAAAGCTTCGCGCTTACGCAGATCGGACCATGCACCAGGTCGAGCTGTTTGGCGAAGATTGGGATAGCTTCGAGGGCCGATTGGAGATGCCAGTTGAGCCAGCAAGCGCCAGAGCACAGGTGAGAAAGCGCCGCTTGGCGGCCCAGCGCAGGCCTTGGAGCGAGCGCTGGTTCTGTAGGAGCCGGCGCTGCGGTTGCAGGCACCGGCTGCGCCGGTGTTCGCGGGTGAACCCGCTCCCACAGGTACAGCGCCAGGCCTTGTGGAAGGGCTTGATCAGAACGCGGTGCTTACCGTCAACGACAGGTTACGCGGGTCGCCGTAGATGGCCCCGGCATAGAACCCGTACTGGCTGTAGTAGTGCTTGTCGAACAGGTTGTTGGCGTTGAGGCTGACACTGGTGTTGTCGGTCAGCTGGTACTTGGCCATGGCATTCCAGATGGCATAACCGGACCAGTTCACGTCAGTGGCACCATTGCTCACACCGTTCGTGGGCTGGCCAGCCGGGCTGGAGATGGCGCGGATGTTGGTCTGCGCAGTCACGCCGGCGCCCAGGGTCAGGCGGTCGAGCGGGCCGCTCAAGCGGTAGGTGGTGGAGGCCTTGAACAGGTGCGACGGGTCGCTGCGGCCGTCGCTGTCGACGCGGCGGAAGTGCAGGTAGGTGTAACCGGCGTAGACGTTCCAGTTGGGGGTCAGGGCGCCTGCGACTTCCAGGTCGATACCGTCGGTTTCCTGCCCGGAGCCGGCCTTGTAGGCGCTGCCGCCAGTCGGGGTGGTCAGGTCGCCGTCCAACACGGCCTTGTTTTCCTGCTTGGTGCGGAAGTAGGCCGCCGAGGCGTTCAGGCGGCCATCGAACCACTCACCCTTGATACCTGTCTCGTAGCTTTGCCCACGAATCGGCTCGACCTTGCTGCCACTGCTGGTTTCAGAGGTTTGCGGGGTGAAGATGTCGGTGTAGCTGGCGTATACCGAGTAGTTGTCATTGAGGTCATACACCGCGCCCAGGTAGGGGGTGACGATGCCGTTTTCTTCCTGGCTGCTGCGCTCGCCGGCCACGCTGCGGGTGACCGAGGAATAGTTGCTGGTGCGCACGCCAACGATCACCGACAACGGGTCGGTGATGCTCAGGCGGGTGGCGGCGTACATGCCCTGCAGGCGAGTGGTGGTCTTGCTGTGAAGGCCGGTGCGCGAGGCGATGAGGTCGTAGTCGTCATCCACGCCATTGTGCCAGTCGGTGACCGGGAAGCCGTTGTTGGCGCGGAACTGGCAACCCAGTGCAGGCGCGCTGGTCATGCCGTCGCCGACCATGGTGCAGGTGTACTGAGGCGACCAGCCGACGGTGCGGCTGTCGTTGTAGCCGACCATGGCCTGGTGGGTGCGGCCAAACAGCTGGAACGGGCCGGACAGGTCGATCTGCGCCGACTGCTGGGTGGTGTCGCTGGAGCTGTGCAAACCGTTCAGCACGGCGCCGCTGCCGTCCTGGTCCCAATAGCCACCGTAGCTGCCGCGCCCAGCTGAGTTCACCTTGGCAAGGCCGCGATGGTTCAGGGCTTCGGTGGTGGCTTGGGCGGCTTTCAGGTCCAGGGTCCAGTCGTTGTCGAAGCGGTGCTCGAGCGAACCGAACGCAGTGCGGGTGGTGTACTCGCCAAAGCTCCAGCTGGGCACCACGTTGGTGCTGCGCGGCAAGTCGGTCTTGCTGCCGTCGCGGTACCAGATCGGGATGTTCGCGCCCCAGCCGCCACCCACGACCTTGTTGTATTCATACTGGTAACCGGCGCCCAAGGTAGTGGCGTCGTCCAGGTCGAACTCGAAATTGGCCAACGCGGCGCGGGAACGTTCGGACTGGTTGTCGCGGAAGGAGTTGGCATCCTGCTGGGTCATCACGAAGCGCGAACGCAGGCGGCCATCTTCGGACAGCGGCAGGTTCAAGTCAGCACCCAGACGACGCTTGTCCCAGCTGCCATAAGTGGCATAGGCACTACCGCCGAAGGTTTTGGTGGGTGCCTTGCGGATCAGGTTGACGGTGGCCGAGGGGTCGCCGGTGCCGCCCAGCAGGCCGTTGGCGCCGCGCACGATGTCGATGCGTTCGTACAGGTCCATGTTCAGCGCATTGCCGCTGCCACTGAAATCGGAGCCGCCCTGGGTCTGCAGGCCATCAACCTTCCAGTTGCTGATCGAGTATCCACGCGCGCGGTAGTCGGTGCGCCCACCCACCTCGGACTTGTTGGCCGTTACGCCTGGGGCGGTTTCCAATGCCTGCTCGATGGTGTGGATGTCGCGGTCATCCATCTGCTGGCGGGTGATGGTGGTAACCGATTGCGGCGTCTGCCGTGGTGTCAGTGCCAGGCCAGTGGAGCTGCGGGTGCTCTCGACCGTATAGCCCAACTGGCCGGCCTCGTCGGCAGGCTGTAATGCGCTGTCTTCGATCTGTGTGGCGTCGAGTTCAAGGGGTTTACCGTCGGCAGCCACTGCACCACCGCTGATGGCGACGGCGACGCAGAAGGCCAGCGGCTTGAGGCAATTGCCGCTTTGACTGAAGGGGATGAACACTGGCGTGATGCTTTGGGGATTCATTTGGGAAGGCTTCGTATTTGCAGATGATTTTTTGTTAGGATTCTAGGGATCAGCCCTCCGGGCTCCAGACCCGACATGTACGGGGATGTAATTGAACGTAACGAGCGCCACCGGCCCTCACCGAACAGGTGTTTTTCTGCATGAGCACAACCCTGCTGGTTGTCGATGATGACGACGAGATCCGCGAACTTCTTTGTGATTACCTGACCGATGCCGGCTACAACGTACTGGCGGCAGCCGACGGTCAACAGATGCGCGACCAGCTGGCCCGGCACAAAGTGGAGCTGGTGGTGCTCGACCTGATGCTGCCGGGCGAGGACGGCCTTAGCCTGTGCAGGCAGTTGCAGGCCACACCAGGGTTGGCAGTGATCATGCTGTCAGCCAAGGGCAGCACACTGGACCGCATCATCGGCCTGGAAGTAGGAGCCGACGACTATCTGGCCAAGCCCTTCGAACCACGCGAACTGATCGCCCGGATCAAAGCCGTACTGCGTCGTCCGCAACGCCTGGGCACCTCTGCCGAAGAACCCGTGGTGGACGCCCAGCTGTTCGCAGGCTTTCGCCTGGAACACGTCAAGCGCCTGCTCACCCGCCCGGATGGCGAGACCCTGACCCTGCCGCGCTCCGACTACCGCGTGCTGCGCGAACTGCTGGAAGCCAACAACCGAGTGGTCTCCCGTGACCAACTGACCCGCAGCGCGTTCGGCCGCGATCACCTGCCCGACGACCGCTCGGTGGACATGTGTGTCAGCCGCCTGCGCCAGCAGCTGCGCCGGGCGCCGGCGGGCACCGCGCAAATCCTGACCATCCGCAACGAAGGCTACCTGCTGAGTCTCGCCCCCCTCGCGGCCGGTGCCTGACATGCGCTGGTTTCACCGGCTATGGCCTCGCACCTTGTTTGGTCAGCTGCTGCTGATCATGGTCAGTGGCACGCTGGTGATTCAGTTGATGTCGAGCAGCATCTGGTTCGATGTGCGTTTCGCCCAGGCGCTAGAGGTGCCCGTGCGACTGGTTGCTGCACGCAGCGCCCCCCTGATTGCCCAAGCCGACTGCCACGGCGGTATGCTGCAGGCGCCAGCCCACTACCAGCTTCTCTGCGTCGAAAGCCCGCCTGCGCAAGAGCATGACGAGCGCCGCGGGCACAGGCGGGTCGAGCTGTTGTTGCAGCAGGCCCTGAAGTACGAGCTGGGGCATGCCCAGGACGTGCGCCTGATGAACGTGCAACTCACCGACGAGCTGGGCCAGCCGATCGTCTGGCGCAGCCTGTTCGGCCTGCGCACGGCCCAGGCGCATATCCAGTTCGCGGTGCCGTTACCCGATGGCCACTGGCTGACCGTTGCGGGCCAGGAACTGCAGGGCTGGAGCGGCGAGTCGGCCTGGGTGCTGATCAGCGATTACCTGCTGCGGGTGTATGCGCTGCGCATCGTCGCGGTGCTGCTGGTATGCCTGGTTGCCGTGCGCCTGTGCCTGCGCCCGTTGCGGCGCCTGGCCGATGCCGCACGCGGCCTGGGCAGCAACCTCGAGCAGCCTCCCCTGGCGCTGGATGGCCCGGAGGAAGTGCGCCAGGCGGCGCAGGCGTTCAACGCGATGCAGCAGCGGCTGATTGCCATGGTCAACGACAAGGCCTACTTCCTGGCCGCCGTGTCTCATGACCTGCGCACCCCACTGACCCGCATGCGCCTGCGACTGGAGCGCTTACCCGATGACGAACACCGTCAGCGCCTGCGGCAGAACATCACGCAGATGGACAATATGATCGGTCAGGTTCTGGATTACCTGCGTGCCGGAGAGCAGCAGAATTTGCAGCAGGTGGACCTGGACCGATTGGTTGCGCGCCAGTGTGCGGACCTGGCCACTGCCGCAGAACCACTTCCGGTGCACGGCAAGGCGGGCAACTTGCGGGTAGATGCCTTGCTGTTGCAGCGCTGCCTGCAAAACTTGTTGGTCAACGCGTTGCGCTACGCCAAGAACATTTCGGTCACGTTGGAACGGGCCACCACAGGTGTATTGATCCATATCGACGACTGCGGGCCAGGGATTGCCCCGGGCCTGCTGGCGACCATTACCGACCCCTTCGTGCGCGGTGACGGGTCGCGTAACCAGGCGTCCGGCGGATATGGGTTGGGGTTGAGCATTGCCCAGCGGATCGCCACCAGCCACGGGGGTGAGCTGATGCTGTCGAACCGTGAGAGCGGTGGGTTGCGGGTCAGCATACTGCTGCCAGGCTAACGCGATCTTCTGTGGAAGCGGCCTTGTGTCGCGATGGGCTGCGCAGCAGCCCCGACGATTAGTGCCGTGACACCAATATCTGGGGCTGCTGCGCAGCCCATCGCGACACAAGGCCGCTCCCACAAAATAGGGCTGCGCAGACCTGGGAGTTCGCAATCAGGTAACAGTCTTTTACCGATTACCCAGGTTTTCCGTCCCCTGCGTTTGCCTATCCTAGGCCCGGTCATCCTGCCTGCGATGGACCCATGAAACACTCTCTTCCCAGCCGCTACGCCTGCCTCGTACTCTGCCTTGTCTTCACTTTCGCCAGCCTGCCCCTGCTGGCCCAACATGCCTGGCTGTGGCCGGTAACGCTGATCACCGCGCTGCTCAGCCTGGTCGGTCTGAATGACCTGCGCCAAAGCCACCATGCGGTGCGACGCAACTACCCGATCCTGGGCAATATCCGTTACCTGATCGAAACCATCCGCCCGGAAATCCGCCAGTACCTGATCGAAGGTGACGACGACAAGCTGCCGTTCTCCCGCTCGCAACGCTCGCTGGTCTACGCCCGCGCCAAGAACGAAAGCGCCGAGAAAGCGTTCGGCACGCTCAACGACGCCTACAAACCTGGTTTCGAATTCATCAGCCATTCCATGCTACCGGTGGCCACGCCAGACCCTGCGTCGTTCCGCATTGCCATCGGCGGGCCGCAATGCCGAATGCCCTACTCGGCCTCGATCTTCAACATCTCGGCGATGAGTTTCGGCGCCCTCAGCGCCAACGCCATCGCCGCGCTCAATCGCGGCGCGCGCATGGGTCGGTTTGCCCATGACACTGGCGAAGGCAGCATCAGCCCGTACCACCGTGAACACGGCGGCGATCTGATCTGGGAAATTGGCAGCGGCTACTTCGGCTGCCGCACCGAGGACGGTCGTTTCGATCCACAGCGCTTCGCCGAACAGGCCCGTTCGGCACAGGTGAAGATGATCGAGATCAAGCTCAGCCAGGGCGCCAAGCCTGGCCACGGCGGCATTTTACCGGGGCACAAGGTCAGCCCCGAAATTGCCGAGACCCGTGGCGTACGTGTAGGCGAGGACTGCATCTCGCCGGCGGCGCACAGCGCCTTCCGCACACCGGTCGAGCTGCTGCAGTTCGTAGCCGGCCTGCGCGAGCTTTCGGGCGGCAAGCCCGTGGGCTTCAAGTTCTGCCTGGGCCACCCTTGGGAATTCATGGGCATTGCCAAGGCCATGCTCGCCACCGGCATCACCCCTGACTTCATCGTTGTCGATGGCAAGGAAGGCGGCACCGGCGCGGCACCTCGCGAGTTCAGCGACAACATGGGCGTGCCAATGCGCGAAGGCCTGATGTTCGTGCACAACACGTTGGTCGGCCTGAACCTGCGCTCCAGCATCCGCATTGGTGCGGCGGGCAAGATCGTCAGCGCCTTCGACATTGCCAGCGTATTGGCCATCGGCGCTGACTGGGTCAATTCGGCACGCGGTTTCATGTTTGCCATTGGCTGTATTCAGTCGCAGAGCTGCCACACCAACAAGTGCCCGACCGGCGTGGCGACCCAAGACCCTCTGCGCCAGCGCGCGCTGGTGGTGCCAGACAAGGCCGAGCGGGTAGCCAGCTTCCACCGCAACACCCTGCACGCACTGGCCGAGATGTTGGCTGCCGCAGGCCTGGAGCACCCTTCGGAGCTCAAGCCCAAGCACCTGGCACGGCGCATCAGCCCCAGCGAAATCGGGTTGTTTTCGGACTTGCACACATTCCTCAAGCCGGGCGAATTACTCAGTGGCTCGATCGAAAGCGAGTTTTATGCGCGGATGTGGCGGATGGCGCGTAGCGACAGTTTTGCGCCGGAGACGGGGGACACTGCAACACGAACTGTGGCATCAAGACTGCGCCACGAAGAGACTGAACCTGCATGACAAACATGACTGGGGCTGCCCTGCAGCCCTTCGCGGGCGTGCCCGCTCCCACAATTTGCAGCGCCATCGAAGGCGGCGCTTTACCTGCGGGAGCGGGCAAGCCCGCGAAGGGCCGCAGCGCGGCCCCAGCTTTCATGCAAAGAACTGCGGATCAGAAGATGCTGATCGGGTACTCGACGAATACGCGGACTTCGTTGCCGTCGTCGTTGTAACCGTTCTGCTGCACGGCGTTGTTGGTACGCAAGAACGAGCTACGCAGCTTGATCGACAGGTCCTTGGCCGGGCCGTCCTGCACCACGTAACGGATCTGGTTGAAGATTTCGCGCTCTTTACCTTCGCCGAAGCCTTGCGGGTTGGCGACGTTGCGGGTGTTGATGTTGTCACCCACCACGTAAGCCAGCTTGTAGGTCAGGCCCGGAATGCCGTAGGCACCGAAGTCCAGGCCGTAGCCCAACTGCCAGGAGCGCTCGTCTTCGGCGTTGAAGTCGGACCAGTACGAGTTGGCCAGGTAGATGGTGGAACCACCGTCACCCACGCCGCCGGCGTTCTGGTAGAAGCCGTAGTTGTAGCCCGTGCTGCCGGTGCTGCGCTGGTGAGCGAGGGTGAACGAGTGCGCACCGTACGCGTAGGTGGCTGCAAGGCTCCAGATGGTGTTGGAGTCGCCGTTCAGGCCTGCGGCTTTTACGTACTTGTTGTTGATGTCCGACTTGTAGCCGTTGAAGTCCAGGGTCAGGGACTGGTCGCTGGCGATCGGGAAGACGTAGTTCAAGCCCAGGTAGTGCTTCTTCATCACATCTTCGTTGTCGGCGGTGTACAGCGAAGCGGTGAAGTTGTCGGTGAACTTGTAGCTGCCACCTAAGACGTTGATCGACTTCAGGCCACCACCATCACGGCGCTCGGCGCTCTTGCGCGCTTCCTGGGTGAAGCGGCCGGCGTTCAGTTCCAGGCCCTGGATCTCTTTGGAGGTGATCAGGGTGCCGGTGAAGCTTTCTGGCAGCAGACGTGCATCGTCGTACTGCAGCACTGGCAGTGCTGGCATCTGGTCACCGTACTTCAGCACGGTGTTGGAAATGCGGAATTTCACAGCAGCACCACCACGCGCCAGGTTGTGCGGCGAGCTGGCGTTGCCTTCGGCATTGGTGGTTTCGTGCGGTTTGAAGAAGTCGACGCCGCCACCACCGTTGTGGCCTTTGCCGCCATCCAGGCGCACGGCGTACAGGCCGAATGCGTCAACACCGACGCCAACGGTGCCTTGGGTGAAACCGGAGGAGAAGTTGGCGATGAACGCCTGGCCCCATTCGATCTGGTCGTCGGTGCCATGCTTCTTGTCACGGTTGATGTAGGCGTTGCGCAGAAGGACGTTGGCGTGACTGTCCTCGATGAAGCCCTTGCTGTCAGCCTGGTCATTGGCCTGAGCCTGGGTCGCGGCGATCATCGCCAGGGCGACCAGGCTGATCCTGGTTTTCAACATGTTGTTTTCCTTATTTCTTAATCAAAAACGCGCTGCAATATGACGCCAGGAACCAACGCCCCTTCGTAGGTTCGACGCTATGCGGATCCAGCCGGGTGGGCCGACCGGTAATTTCACGGCGGCCCTTGGCAGCAGCTTGGCCAATACCATGGCCAGCAGGCGTTGGCCGAATCCTAGCCGTGTGCGATTACAAATGTCAAAAAGTCGTGAAATGCAGGTTGATATAACCGAAATTAACGGCCTGTCCGGTGCATTTACATGCAGGTTTGCGCTATCAGCGGACAAATTATCTTGTGTAGGAATTTGCCATTTGATCGAACGGACAATTTCCTGGGAGCAGGCAGAGCGTGGCCGCAGAGGCCGTTACAAACGGACACATATGTAAAGACAAGCCTTTACAAATACCCAAGCAAGAGTAAATAGCAAGCATTACCATTCGCACCTAATTTTCAACTGTCCGGTTTGAATGTGCCCATGCTTGTACCCTGCCGTCTTTCACCCCTGACGCTTGGCCTGTCGCTGCTTTTCAGCGCCAGCCTGGCCAGTGCCGCCACCACCACACTGCCGGAGTCGTCGGTTACCGCCGACAGCGAACGCGAGAAGGACAACCCGCGGGTCAAGGAGGTGAGCACCGCAACCCGCACCTCAACGCCCGTGCGTTATGTGCCCCAGGCCATCGATACGGTGAAAACCGCCAATGTGCTGGATTACGGCAGCAACACGCTGGGCAAGGCGCTGGAGGGTATCCCCAACGTCAGCAACGGCGCCGACACCCGTTTTGACAGCGTACGCATCCGCGGCTTCGAGGCCAGCAACGACTTCTACCTGGACGGTATCCGCGACGACAGCCAGTACATCCGCGACCTGCACAACATCGAGCGGGTCGAAGTGCTGAAGGGGCCTGCAGCGGTACTGTATGGCCGTGGCAGCCAGGGCGGCATCGTCAACAGGGTCAGCAAGGCACCGGAGCCGGGTCGCCGCTCGACCATCGAAGCGCAGGCCGGCAGCGAAGACCTGCGCAGCCTGTATGCCGACCTGAGCGCCGACCCCAGCGACACGGTCAGCCTGCGCCTGAACATGGGCAACCAGGACAACAACAGCTTTCGCGATGGTATCGACGGCAGCCGCCAACTGTTCGCCCCGTCGATCAGCTGGCAGATCACCCCCGACCTGAACTGGCTGGTGCAGTATGAATACAGCCGCTACAACCGCACACCAGACCGCGGCATCCCGAGTGTCAACGGCCGCCCGGCAGACGTCAGCCGCAGCGCCACCTACGGCGACCATCGCGACTACATTGACGACCGCGCCCAGTCGCTGCGTTCGCGGCTGAACTACCAGCTGAACGAAACCTGGCAGCTGCGCCACACCCTGGGCCTGTTCAAACTCGACAGCGAGTTCGACAACACCTATGTCACGGGCTACAACGCCGGCACCAATACCTTGACCCGCCAACGCTGGCAGCAGGACCTGAACACCCGCAACCTGTTCAACAACCTGGAGGCCGAGGGCGACTTCGACACCTTGGGCCTTGAACACAAGCTGCTGCTGGGCCTGGAGTTCGGCAACCAGCGGCGCGATCCGCTGCTATACAGCGCCGGCAGCCAGAGCCTGCCAGGCCTGGGCAAACCCAGCCAGCCGCACAATGGTACGTTGGCGGTATCGAGCAACAACCACACCGTGGTCGACAGCCGCGGGGTTTATCTGCAGGACCAGATTCGCCTGAACGATCAGTGGCAGGTTCTCGCCGGCGTGCGCTTTGACCAGTTCGAAGTGGAAACCACCAACAAGGATGGCTTGCGCGAACCGCAGGACAGCAACAGCACCAGCCCACGCCTGGGCGTGGTCTACACGCCATGGCGCGACCATTCGTTCTACGCCTCGTGGAGCAAGACTTTCTCACCGGTGGGTGGCGGCTTGATCGGCATCACCCCAGGGGCACAGGGCAACACCAATAAAACCGACCCGGAAGAGACCCGGCAGAAAGAAATAGGCGTAAAGAGCGACTGGTTGGATCAGCGCCTGACCACCACCCTGGCCATCTACGAGCTGGAACTTTACAACCGCCGCACCCGCGACCCAAACGACCCGAACATCATCTTGCTCAGCGGCATGCAGCGTTCACGCGGCATCGAGCTGACTGCCACCGGCAACATCGTCGGCAACTGGTATGTACGCGGCGGCATTGGCCTGCAGGATGCGATCATCGTCAAGGACAATAACGGCCAGGAAGGCAACCGCATCAATGACGTGGCCAAGCGCAATGGCAGCCTGTTCGTGACCTGGAAGCCAGAATTGGGGTGGTACGCCGAAACCGGGCTGACACTGGTGGGCGAGCGTTATGCGGACAACCAGAACACCACGGTATTACCAGGGTATGGCCGTTGGGATGCACTGGCGGGGTATCGGACCCATGACTGGGATGTGCGGGCGGCATTGAGCAACATTGCTGACAAGACCTACTACAGTTCGGCGACCAGTGCGGCGCAGATCCAGGTGGGCGATCCGCGTAGCCTTGTGGTGACGGGTAGCTACAGTTTCTGATTTTAAGTTGCCTTTACCTGCCTCTTCGCGAGCATGCCCGCGAAGAGGCAGGTAAAGGTGCAATCGATCAGTGCCACACCGCCATCAGCGCCTGCATCTCTGCTTCGCTGATCAACCCTTGGGGGTATCGCCCGGCAAGCAGACGTCGTGGGTCGGTCGTCCTGACCCTGATGCTTCCATGGTGTTTCAACCGCTTCGCCAAAAGCCTGAGCGATTGGCGATCAACTGCCGATGGGCGCAAAGCCGACTCACTTGCTGCGTTCATGTCCACACGTACTCCCTGGCCCGTGAGCGGCTAATTTACGTAGGTATTGTTACAGATCAGAGGCGCGGCCTGACCGTGCCATCTCGCTATCTGCTTGAAAAACAATACAAAACGTATGCCAGCTCGGCCTCCGGGCGTCGCCCGCGCAAAAAAGAGGCCCGTCACATGACGGGCCTCTCATTCATTACGGGCTCAGCGCTTGACCGGCGCCGGCTGCTGTTGGGTCAGGCAGTGAATGTTGCCGCCACCCAAGAGCAGCTCGCGGCCCGGGATCATCACCACCTCATGGTCGGGGAAGATCCTTGCCAGGATCGCTCTGGCTTCAGCATCTGCCGGGTCGTCGAAGCTTGGGGCAATGATGCCACCGTTGACGATCAGGAAGTTCACGTACGAACCCGCCAGGCGCACCGACGGGTCACGCTCCTGGCTGCCGGCGACCTGGTCGACACCGGCGCATTCTTCGGCAGTGGCGAACAGCGGGCCCGGGATCGGCATCTTGTGCACGATGAACTCGCGGCCCTTGGCGTCGCGGGTGTTCTTCAGCACATCCATGGCCGCGTGGCAGCGCGCATAGTTGGGGTCGTTGGAATCATCGGTCCAGGCCAGTAACACTTCACCCGGGCGCACGTAACAGCAGAAGTTGTCGACGTGACCGTCGGTTTCGTCGTTGTACAGGCCATCGGGCAGCCATACCACGGTGTCGACCGCCAAGTGATCACGCAGCACCGCTTCGATCTGCTCGCGGCTCAGGTGCGGGTTGCGGTTGCGGTTGAGCAGGCATTCTTCAGTGGTGATCACGGTGCCTTCACCGTCTACGTGGATCGAACCACCTTCCAGCACAAAGCCTTCGGTCTGGTAGCGCTGGCAGCGCTCCATTTCCAGCACCTTGGCGGCCAGTTCCTCGTCGCGGTTCCAGGGTGCGTACAGGCCGCCATCGAAGCCACCCCAGGCATTGAAGCCCCAATCTACACCGCGCACTTCGCCATGGTCGTTGATGACGAAGGTAGGGCCGGTGTCACGCACCCAGGCATCGTCGTTGCTGATTTCAACCACACGAATGTTCGGCTGGTCGAGTTGGCGCCGGGCGTTCTCGTACTGGCCGGCGGAGACCGCGACGGTTACAGGTTCGAAACGGGCAATGGCCTTGGCCAGGGTTACGTGGGCAGCCTGCGCCGGCTTGCCGCCCAGACGCCAGTTGTCCGGGCGCTCCGGCCAGACCATCCATACCTGAGTTTGTGGGGCCCACTCGGCGGGCATGTGGAAACCATCGGCACGGGGCGTGGAGTTGAGGGTTTTCATGGGTGACCTCTGTGATGGCCCTGAGCCGGGTATGCTGGGGCGTTTGTCAATTTATAACCGATATATATCGATATTTGAAGCCTGAAAATCGAAGAATGCCGCGCCATTCGGCGAATTTAAATCGATAACAATCGACACCTGTCAGCACTGGTCTGGTGAAAGGAACGGCCTGCTGTCTACCATAGCCACACCTTATGCATCCTGTTACAGCTACGCGCGGAAATTTCCGGCAAGGCCGACTAGGGTCAATACTTGAACGACGGGCCAGCGAGCCGCTATGAACATCATCCCTACAGCAATCCCTGAAGTACTGATCATCGAGCCGAAGGTGTTCGCTGACAGCCGTGGTTTTTTCTTCGAGGCATTCAACGCCCGTGAGTTCTCAGAGCAAACCGGCGTGAACGTGGCGTTCGTCCAGGACAACCACTCGCGCTCCATCAAGGGCGTGCTGCGTGGGCTGCACTACCAGGTGGCAAACACCCAGGGCAAGCTGGTGCGCGTGGTGCACGGGGAGATCCGCGATATCGCCGTGGACGTGCGCAAAAGCTCGCCAACATTCGGCAAATGGGTCGCGGTGCACCTGTCAGCCGACAACCATCGCCAGCTGTGGATTCCGCCTGGCTTCGCCCACGGTTTTGCGGTGATGAGCGAATCGGCCGAGTTCCTCTACAAGACCACCGACTACTACAACCCTGGCGCCGACCGCTGTATTCGCTGGGACGACCCGGAACTGGCCATCGACTGGGGGCTGCAGCAGCCACCGCTGTTATCGGACAAGGACAAGGTGGGCTTGCCATTGGCAGAGGCGGAAGTGCTGCCTTAACTAGCGCATAATTGCGTCAGACTTTTCTGGCGCATTTACCTGATGATTGCAAAGCCCACGCCCCCACGCCGTCCCCGCTGGCGCAGCCTGGCCCTACTGGCGCTGATCTTGGCCCCATTACTATGGCCACTGCATCACTTGGCCGAACGCTATTACCAGGAAGAACTGGCCTCGCAGAACCGCCAGACCCTCGACCTGTATGTCGCCAACCTGCTCGGCACCCTGCACCGTTACGAGACCTTGCCGCAAATTCTCGGCGACTTGCCGGCGCTGCGTGGCGTGCTGGCCGACCCTTTCCGCCTGGAAGCGGTGACCAACGCCAACCGCCTGCTCAAGGACATCGTGCAGAAGACCGGTGCCGAGGTGATGTACCTGATGGACGTCAGCGGCAACACCTTGGCCGCCTCGAACTGGGACAAGCACGACAGCTTCGTCGGCCGAAACTTCGCCTTCCGCCCTTACTTCAACGAAGCCATGGCCGGCCACCTGGGCCGTTTCTTCGGCCAGGGCACCACCTCGGCCAAGCGCGGCTATTTCTTTGCCGCGGCCGTGCGCGACCGCGAGCGGATCGTCGGCGTGCTGGTGGTCAAAGTCGATCTCGACCACACCGAAACCCTGTGGGGCCGTACGCCCGAGCAGCTGTTGCTGACCGATCACAATGGCGTAGTCATCCTGACTTCGCGCCCCGACTGGCGCTTCCGTGCTACCCGCACGCTGACCGACGCCGAGCGCCAGGCCATCATCGCCATCCAGCCCTATCCGACCCAGGCCCCACAGCCGCTGGTTCTCAACCCGCAGGCCTGGATCACCCAGACCCGCGACATCAAGGAAACTGGTTGGCAAGTCAGCATCCTCGCCCCGCGCACGCTGGTTGATCGCTCGGTGCAGACGGTAATGGCCATCGGTGCCGGTACGCTGCTGGTACTGATGTTGCTGGCAGGCCTGGTGATGCAACGGCGGCGCCATTACATCGACCGCATCGACTTCGAAGCCCGTGGCCGCCAGGAATTGGAAAAGCGCGTGGCCGAACGTACCGCCGACCTTGAAGGCCTGAACACCCGCCTGAAAAATGCCGTGCTGGAGCGCGAAAACGCTCAGCAAGAGGCAGTGCGCGCACAGGACGAACTGGTGCAGGCCGGCAAGCTGTCGGTGCTCGGCACCATGTCGGCCAGTATCAGCCATGAGTTGAACCAGCCCCTGGCCGCCATCCGCAGCTACGCAGAAAACGCCGAGATCCTGCTCGACCACCAACGTACCGAAGACGCCCGCGGCAATCTCAAGCTGATCGGCGAGCTGACCGGGCGCATGGCCTCGATCATTGCCCACCTGCGTGCCTTCGCCCGTCGTGACCGTCATGCCCCGGAGAGCGTGGCCCTGCAGCCGGCCCTGGACGATGCCCTGGCGCTGCTGGCCAAGCGCCGCCGGGCGATGGCCGTAGAGCTGATCCGCGACCTGCCGGAAGCCACCTTGTGGGTACAGGCCGGCGAAACCCGCCTGCGCCAAGTACTAGGCAACCTGCTGGCCAATGCCCTCGACGCCCTGACCGAAAAGGCCAACCCGCGCCGCCTGTGGTTAAGTGCCGAGCAACGTGATGACTGCGTCTACCTGTACATCCGTGACAACGGCCCCGGCTTCAGCCGCCAGGCCCTGGAGCACGCCAAGGAGCCGTTCTTCACCACCAAGACCCGCACCCAGGGCCTGGGCCTGGGGCTGGCCATCTGTGAAAGCCTGATGCGCGCCCTGGGCGGTGAACTGCTGCTGGCCAACCACCCGGAAGGTGGCGCAATGCTGACTCTCCAGCTGCGGGTGGCCGCATCTGGCGCTACTTTGCCCAATTCGGAGGACCCCTCGGCATGACCACCGAGACACTGATCGACAGCCGAGCCCAGGTCATCCTGGTGGACGATGACCCCCACCTGCGCCAAGCCTTGAGCCAGACCCTGGACCTGGCCGGGCTCAAGGTAGTCGCCCTGGCCGAAGCCCAAGGCCTGGCCGAGCGTATCGAGGCCGACTGGCCAGGCGTGGTGGTCAGCGACATCCGCATGCCGGGCATCGATGGCCTGCAGTTGCTGGAACAACTGCACGGCCGCGACAGCGAACTGCCGGTGCTGCTGATTACCGGCCACGGCGATGTGCCGCTGGCGGTGCAGGCGATGCGCGCCGGGGCTTATGACTTCCTGGAAAAACCCTTTGCCACAGACGCCCTGCTCGACAGCGTACGCCGCGCCCTGGCCTTGCGCCGGCTGGTGCTGGACAACCGTAGCCTGCGTCTGGCACTGAGCGACCGCCAGCAGCTGGCAACCCGCCTGGTCGGCCATTCACCGGCCATGCTGCGCCTGCGCGAGCAGATCGGCGCCTTGGCCGGCACCCGCGCCGACGTGTTGATTCTGGGCGAAACCGGCGCCGGCAAAGAGGTGGTGGCCCGCGCGCTGCACGACCTGTCCAGCCGCAGCGAAGGGCCGTTCGTGGCGATCAACGCCGGCGCGCTGGCCGAATCGGTGGTCGAAAGCGAACTGTTCGGCCACGAGCCCGGTGCGTTCACCGGCGCGCAGAAGCGCCGTATCGGCAAGTTCGAATTTGCCAACGGCGGCACGCTGTTCCTCGACGAAATCGAGAGCATGAGCCTGGATGTACAGGTGAAGTTGCTGCGCATGCTGCAGGAGCGAGTGGTCGAACGCCTGGGCGGCAACCAGTTGATCCCGCTGGACATCCGCATCATAGCCGCGACCAAGGAAGACCTGCGTCAGTCTGCCGACCAAGGGCGTTTCCGCGCAGACCTGTATTACCGCCTGAACGTGGCGCCGCTGCGTATTCCGCCACTGCGTGAACGCGGCGACGACATATTGGTGTTGTTCCAGCATTTCGCCGATGCTGCCAGCCAACGTCATGGCCTGTCGCCGCATGCGCTGCAACCCGCGCAACGCGCCCTGCTGCTGCGTCATGACTGGCCAGGCA
Source organism: Pseudomonas sp. CGJS7 (assembly GCF_036961695.1). Lineage (NCBI taxonomy): Bacteria > Pseudomonadati > Pseudomonadota > Gammaproteobacteria > Pseudomonadales > Pseudomonadaceae > Pseudomonas > Pseudomonas sp. CGJS7. Next base: position 46,211 of record NZ_JBAMDI010000084.1, read on the forward strand.
ACGTCCGCGAGCTACAGAACGCGGCCGAGCGTTTCGCCCTTGGCCTGGAACTGGCACTGGATGGCCAGGCACCCTCGGCAGCAGCACCGGCAGCGCCCATGCTCAGCGGCAACCTCAGCGAACAGGTCGAGCAATTCGAACGTTCGCTGATCGCCGCCGAACTGGCCCAGCCACACGGCTCCATGCGGAGCCTGGCCGAAGCACTGGGTATCCCCCGCAAAACCTTGCACGACAAGCTGCGCAAGCATGGCTTGAACTTCGACGGCGGCAGCGGCGGGCATGACGATCAAGAGGACAACCGTTAATGAGCACCGATAGCCAGTACCTGCAGTCCGTACTGCACAGCGACATCCCCCTGACCCGCGAAATGGGCCTGGAAGTGATCGATTGGCAGCAGCACACCCTGCGCCTGCAACTGCCGCTGGCGGCCAACGTCAACCACAAAAGCACCATGTTCGGCGGCAGCCTGTACTGCGCAGCAGTGCTGGTGGGTTGGGGCTGGCTGCACCTGCGCCTGCGTGAACTGGGGATCGATGACGGGCATATCGTCATCCAGGAAGGGCAGATCAGCTACCCGTTGCCAGTGACCGGCACGGCGGTGGCGCGTTGTGCAGCGCCCGACGAGAAAACCTGGGAGCGGTTCCTGACCCTGTACCAGCGGCGTGGGCGGGCACGGTTGACGTTGGAGACCACGGTGAGCAATGACGGCAGTGACGAGCCGGCGGTGAGGTTCAGCGGCCAGTACGTCCTGCACCGCTAGCCCAGCAGCCGCTGAAAGTAACTGCGCTGCACAAAACCCAAAGGCTGGCGCAAAACCTGTGGGAGCGGGCAGGCCCGCGAACACCGGCGAAGCCGGTGCCCCGCACCGCGGTGCCTGCTTCGCGGGCTCGCCCGCTCCCACAGGATAGGGTGAGAGTCCGTCAAATCAGGTTCAGGAAGGCCTGGCGCCATGCAGCATTGGCAGGTAATGCCAGGAAATGCGGATTGAGCAGCGACTCGCGTGGCGGATACCGGAACGGCAAGCCATCCAGCCCGATCACTTCGCCACCGGCCCCCTCCACCACACCCTGCGCCGCAGCAGTGTCCCACTGCGAAGTCGGCGCCAGGCGCGGATAGCAGTCTGCGCTGCCCTCAGCCAGCAGGCAGAACTTCAACGAACTGCCGATATTGGCCAGCTCCAGCTCACCCACCGCAGCCCCAAGGCCGGCCAACAGCGCTTCCTGCTCCGGGCTGGAATGCCGACGGCTGGCCACCACGGTAAAACGCTCGCCCTGCGCGGGTTCGTTGCGTACTTGGATCAGCTGGGCTGCCTCGCCGGCATCTGCACGCCAGGCCCCCATCCCGCGCCCACCGAAGTAGCAGCGTCCATTGGTCGGCATCGACACCACGCCAAACACCACGTCGCCGTTCTCGATCAGGGCGATGTTGACCGTGAACTCTTCACTGCCGGCAATGAACTCCTTGGTGCCATCCAGCGGATCGACCAGCCACCAGCGGCTCCAGCTTTGCCGCTCGGCCAGCGAAATATTGCAGTCCTCTTCGGACAGCACCGGAATCTGCGGCGCCAGCGCCAGCAGGCCATCGGCAATTACCCGGTGCGCCGCCAGGTCGGCGGCGGTAACCGGCGAATCGTCGGCCTTGTTGGTCACCGCAACATCGGCGCGCCAGAATGGCAGGATCGCCTCGCCTGCCGTCAGTGCCAGCTTGACCACTTCGTGCATCAGTTGCAGGTCGTTCATAGCTCCAGCAACCCCCGCTGAATCAGCAGGTCACGGGCCAGGTACAGCGCCGCCAGGGCGCGGCCCTCGGTGAACTGCGGATGCATGGCCAAGGCCGACAACTCACGCAGGTTGACCTTGTCGACCCGCATCGGCTCGGGCTCGTCGCCTTCCAGGCGCTCTTCGTACAGGTCGCTGGCCAGCACCACCTGAATCTTCTGACTCATGTAGCCCGGCGACAACGACAGTTCCGTCAGGTGCTCCAGCTGGCGTGCGCCAAAACCGGCTTCTTCCTTGAGCTCCCGGTCGGCTGCCGCCAGCACGTCTTCGCCCGGCTCGATCAAGCCCTTGGGCAACGACAGCTCGTATTCATCGGTGCCACCGCAGTACTCCTCCACCAGCACGGCGTGCTCGGCATCGAGCATGGCCACGATCATCACCGCGCCGTAGCCGTTACCCCGGCCCACCAGGCGCTCATAGGTGCGCTCGGCGCCATTGCTGAAGCGCAGCTGTACGGCTTCGACGCGGAACAGGCGGCTACTGGCGACAATTTCGCGGCTGAGTACGGTGGGTTTCTGGCGCATGGGGCGGCTCCTTGGCGTGAACGGGTTACTATACCGTGGCTTGCCGACTGATCGAGAGTTTCCCATGCCTGTTCTTCCCTGGTCTGCCATCGATACCGTCCTGCTGGACATGGATGGCACCCTGCTCGACCTGCATTACGACAACCGCTTCTGGCTGGACCACCTGCCCCAGCGCTATGCCGAGCTGCACGGTGTAAGCCGGGCCATGGCCGAAATGGAGCTGCAACCGCTGTTCGAACGCAATGCCGGCACATTGAACTGGTACTGCCTGGACTTCTGGAGCCGCGAGCTACGCCTGCCCATTCGCGAGCTGAAGCGGGAAATTGCCGACCTGATTGCCCTGCGCCCGGATGCCGATACCTTCCTGGCGGCGATTCGCCAGGCCGGCAAGCGTGTCGTGATGATCACCAATGCCCACCGTGACTCGCTGTCGCTGAAGCTGGAACGGGTGGAGCTGGCGCCGTACTTCGAGCGGCTGATCAGCTCGCACGACTATGGCTACCCGAAGGAAAGCCCGCAGTTCTGGGATGCCCTGCAGGCGGATATCGGCTTCGAACCGGAACGCAGCCTGTTCATCGATGACACGCTGGCGATTCTGCGCAGTGCACGGCGGTTTGGTGTGGGGCACTTGCTGGCGGTGCGCCAGCCCGATAGCCAGGCACAACCACGCGATACCGAAGAGTTTGCAGCGGTCGAGGATTACCGGGCGTTACTGGAAGGCCTGTAAGGCCCCATTCGCGGGCATGCCCGCTCCCACTCAG
>NZ_JBAMDI010000085.1:0-48758 GCF_036961695.1 Pseudomonas sp. CGJS7
ACAACCAATCCTCCATGACAACAGGCCCCAACCATGCCCACCGTCCTGATCACCGGTTGTTCCAGCGGCATCGGCCGCGCCCTGGCCGACGCCTTCCGCGATGCGGGCCACCATGTCTGGGCCACCGCCCGCAAGCCTGAGGATGTCGAGCAGCTGAGTGCCGCCGGCTACACGGCCCGGCAGCTGGATGTAAACGATGGCAAGGCGCTGGCCCGCCTGGCAGAGGAACTTGAGACCCTCGATATCCTGATCAACAACGCCGGCTACGGCGCCATGGGCCCACTGCTCGATGGTGGCGTCGACGCCCTGCGCCAGCAATTCGAAACCAACGTCTTCGCCGTGGTCGGCGTTACCCGGGCGCTGTTCCCGCTGCTACGCCGCTCACGCGGCCTGGTGGTGAATATCGGCAGTGTATCGGGCGTACTGGTCACGCCATTCGCTGGCGCGTACTGCGCCTCGAAGGCGGCTGTGCATGCCCTGAGCGATGCCTTGCGCCTGGAACTGGCACCGTTCGGTGTACGGGTAATGGAAGTACAGCCGGGCGCAATTGCCTCGCAGTTCGCCAGCAATGCCCAGCGCCAGGCCGAACAGGTGCTGGCGGCAGACTCGGCGTGGTGGCCTTTGCGTGAGCATGTGCAGGCACGGGCGCGGGCATCGCAGGACAAGCCAACGTCGGCGGCGGTATTTGCCCAAGGCGTGCTGGCAGCCGTCGGCAAGTCTTCGGTGCCCGCGGTGGTACGTTTGGGGAATGGCAGTACAACCTTGCCGCTGATGGCACGGTTGCTGCCGCGGCGGTTGCTGGACTGGGCACTGCGCAAGCGCTTTGGCCTGCTGCGCCCGCTCTGAGTGATCGCCTGCCTGTACCCGCGAAAGGGCCGGGCCTGCTGGCCAATTTCCACCCGCCGTTCACCGTTGCCGCCGCTACCGTATTCGCGGGTAAACCCGCTCCTACACACACGCATCGGTGGTTGGACACAGGCCGCTGTAGGAGCGGGTTTACCCGCGAAGAGGCCAGTACAGGCTGTAAAGCATCATGCCATGGACCGCAGTACCCCGCCCTCCAGATACTGCGCGTCCTCTCTAACCGTGAGCATTCGGCGGCGGCTCATCAAACGCCTGCCAGCCTCCACCCAGCGCCTTGTACAGCCCCACCAGCGCCTGCGACACCGCGGCCGAGCTGTCGATCCATTGCTCCTCGCTGGCCAGCAGCGCGCCTTGCACCGTCAGCACATTGAGAAAGTCCACCGCCCCTTCCACATACTGGCGCTGGGCGGTTTCCAGGGCGATACGGTTTTGCCGCACGGCCTCGGCAAGGTGATCACGGCGCAACTGACTGGCGTTGTACAGGCGTAGCACATCGTCGATTTCATGCCAGGCCCCCAGCACCACCTTGCGATAGTTCAGCGCAGCTTCCTGCTGTTGCGCCTCGCGCAGCTCCAAGGTGCCCTTGAGCCGGCCACCTTCGAAAATCGGCAGCGACATCTGTGGACCGAAGGCAAACCGGCGCGAATCCCAGCCACCGAAATCCGACAGCTGCAGGGCCTGGAAGCCGACACTGCCCGACAGGCGGATACTCGGGTAGAAATCCGCCTTGGCCACGCCAATGCTGGCAGTGGCGGCATGCAGGCGGGCCTCGGCCTGGCGGATGTCCGGGCGGCGCTCGGCCAGTTCGGACGGCAAGCCGATGGCAAACTTCTGCTGCGGCGCAGGCAGCTCGCCGCCTGGCAGCAATTCGGCCTGGAGGCTGCGCGGCGGCTCGGCAGCGAGCAGGCTGAGGGCATTGATCAGGTCATCACGCCGCGCTTCCAGGCTTGGCAGGCGCGCTTCGATAGAAGCGACCTGGGCGCTGGCCTGGGCCACGTCCAAGCGCGTGGCAACGCCTTCGGCCTGGCGGTCCTGGGACAGCTTCAGGCTGTGCCGGGCGACCCTGAGGTTATCCTGCGTCACATCGAGGGTGTGCTGCACGGCACGCAGCTGGATGTAATTGCCGGCGGTTTCCGAAAGCAGTGCCAGCAGCACACCGCGGCGGTCATTCTCGGCCACTTCGACCGTGGCATCGGCAGCCTCGACCTGACGCCGCACACGGCCCCACAGGTCCAGTTCCCAACCGGCCACCAGGTCGCCCTGCCAGAGGTTGAAGGCTTCTTTCCCGGCCTTGCCGGACGGATCGCTCAAGCCATCGGCGCTGTTACGAGCGCGGCTGTAACCGGCGTTCACGTCCACCGACGGTACTTCGTCGGCAGCCAAGGTACTGCGCAGGGCACGGCTTTGCAGCAGCCGCGCGCTGGCCATCTGCAGGTCGAGGTTGCGTTCGGCAACGCGCTGGATCAACGCGCTCAGGCGGGCATCGTGGAACGTTTCCCACCAGCGCAGTTCAAGCGGTTCGGCCTGCGGCTGGCTGGCCGCTGCCTCGCCTTGCAACGGCGCCCACTGCTGCGGGGCCTGGCTATCTGGGCGCAGGAAATCCGGGCCCAGGGTGCAACCGGTCAGCAGCACAGCCAGTAGCAACGGGCTCAAGCGTAATCCCGGTTTCATCGCGCGCTTACCTCTTTGCCGTCCAGCTTGTCGCCACGCGTGTCGATGGTGGCTTCGACCGACATGCCCACACGCAAGCGGGTGAGCAGTGGCTGGCCATCATCGAGAACGATCTTGACCGGAATGCGCTGCACCACCTTGGTGAAGTTGCCGGTGGCGTTGTCTGGCTTGACTGCGGCGAAGGTGACGCCGGTAGCCGGGGCAATGCTCTGCACATGGCCTTGCAGGGTTTCGCCGGAGAAGGTGTCGACGCTGATGCGCACCGGCTGGCCCGGCTGTACGTGGGTCAGCTGGGTTTCCTGGAAGTTGCCGACCACATAGGCCTGCTGCAACGGCACCACCGACAGCAGGCGAGCGCCCGGGTTGACGTAGGCCCCCACGCGCAGGGCGCGTTCGCCGACCATACCGTCCACCGGCGCGGTGATGCGGGTGTAGGACAGATCGAGCTGGGCCTTTTCCAGGCCTGCTTCGGCACGCTTGAGCTGGCCATCGGCGCTGGCCACTTGAGCCGTGAGGATGTCCACCTGCTTGCGCGCCGCCACCCGCGCAGCTTGAGCGTTGGCCAGGCGAGCACGGGCTTGATCGACAGCGCTGCGCGCCTGCTGGGCGTTCTGCACGGTACCCGCGCCCTGCTCGGCAAGGCGGCTGTAGCGGTTGACTTCATGGTCGGCGAACGCCACCTCAGCCTGGGCCGCCTTCACTGCCGCTTCTGCCTGGGCAATCAGCGCGTCCTGGCGTTCAAGCGTGGCGCGGGCATCGGCGCTTTGTGCCTGGGCTACCAGTAACTGCGCCTGCGCAGCATCCAGCGCGGCCTGGTAGTCACGCGCGTCGATGGTCGCCAGCAACTGGCCAGCTGTGACCTGCTGATTGTCTTCCACCAGCACTTGCTTGATGAAACCGGCGACTTTGGGCGCGACCACGGTGTAGTCGGCGGTCACATAGGCGTCATTGGTGCTCTGGCGGTGATCGCTGCCAAACATCCAGGGGCCGACGATGCCGGCCAGGACGGCCACGGCCAGCACCGAGCCGATGAAAAGGGTTTTGCGGTTGTTGGTCATTTCAATGGTTCTCGAAATCATCCAGGGTTCAAGCCACCGCACGCGGCGGATAGACCCGGGTAGGCACGAAAGGAATCAGGCAGATCAGGGCCACGGCGATACAGGCCAGCACCAGATAGAGGTCAGCCGAGGTCAATACCTGCGCCTGGTCGTGAATGCGCTTGGCCAGGCCAGCGGCGTTGCCGTCGACCAGCGGGGCGTTGCCCAGGCTGTCCACCAGGTGATTGGAATGGAAATGCCGGCGCAGGGTGCCAAGAACATCCAGCAGGCCACCGGCGATGACGGCGGCCAGGCCCTTGACGGTGTTGAACCAGCTGGAGGCGAACGGGCCTTCCTGCGGGGTCATGCCATTGGTGGACAGCATCAGCAGCGGCAGCACTGCCATCGGCTGGCCGAACACCTGCAGCAGGTAGAACGGGTAGAAGTCGCCACGGATCCACTCGCTGGTCAGCAGGCTGCTGCCAACACAGGACACCGCCAGCAGCGCCAGGCCAATGCCCAGCACCCAGCGGCAGTCCACTGCCCGGATGTTGCACAGTGCCGCCGTCAGCGGCAGGGCGATCAGTTGCGGCATGGCCACCAGCATCATCAACGGGCTGGTCTGCGCTGGGCGGTAGCCCTGGATCTGCGCAAGGTAGGCCGACGGGATGCTGCCCACACCCGAGAGCACGATCAGCACGCCGGCCAGGGTCACCAGGGCGAAACTCAAGTTGCGCCGCTGCAACAAGCGCAACTGGAAAAACGGCAACGGCTCGGACCACTCGTTGTACATGAACAACACCAGCAACAGCAGGCCACCGCCCAGCAGCCAGCAGATCAGCGGCGAGTCGAACCAACCCCAGCGGTCGCCCAGCGAAAGGCCCAGCACAGTGCAACTGATGGCGGGCAGGCCCAGCAGTACGCCCCGCCAGTCGAACTGTTTGAAACGCTCCAGGCGCAGCGGGTCCTGCGGCAGCCCCCAGCCTACGCAGACCATGGCCAGCAGCGAGGGCAGGATGATCTGCCAGAACGCCCATTGCCAACCGACGTATTCGGTCCACAGCCCCGCCAGCGGCGTGCCGAGGTTGGGGCCAAAGGTGGCGGTCAGGGCGTAGCAAGCCAAGCCATAGACCTTGATACCTGGCGGCAAAAAGCGCAGGGCCACGCTCATCAACATCGGCGGCAACGCGCCAGCGGCAAAGCCCTGCAGTACGCGCAGCAACATCAGGCTGTGCAGGTTGGGGGCGAACGGTTGCAGCAGGCCAAGCACGGCGAACAGACCAATTGCGCTCATGGTGAAGCGGCGCAGCGAGAAGGTCGTGGCCAGCCACGGCGCAAAGGCCATGGCCGAGACCGAAGCGGCGCTGTATACCGCCAGCAACCAGGCACCTTCATCGGCGCCGATGCCCATGGCGCCGCGGATATCGGCCAGGGAAATCTTGGTTACCGACTCGTTGAGGCCGGCGCACAGCACAGCCAGCAATACACCGAACAACCCGACCACTACCTGCAGGCCGAACGCAGCCTGCGCGGGCGCAGCCGGCGCAGGGGCGGCGGCCATGGCGGCAGACGGGACGGACAGGGAACTCATGGGCAGACATCTCCGGCAACAAAATTTGCGACTGGAGCAAGTCTAAAAAGGTCGAATGCTTACGAAAACTGACTTGTTGGCAGTTTTATATTGCGTCAAACGCAATCGGGCAGCGGATGCGCACGTGCCCCACGCCTCAAGGGTCCATCCTGCCGCACGCCTTCAACGTCTGCCGCAGCCAGCGATGGGCCGGGTCGTTATCGAACCGCGGGTGCCATGCCTGCATGACGTTGACCTTTTCCAGTGGCACAGGGATCTCGAAGGACCGCAATGGCAGTTTCAGCCGGTTCACACTGTTCAGGATATTGGCGGGTATCGGCAAGATCAGGTCCGAGTCCGGCAGCGAAAACATCGCGGAGTGAAAACTCGTCGTGATCAGCGCTACCCGGCGCTCCACCTTGTAATTGGCCAGCGCCACGTCGATAGGCCCATTGGCACGGCCACGGCGTGACACGCTGATGTGCGGGTAGGCGGCGAAGCGCTCAGGGGTGATCTCGTCATCGAAAACCGGGTGCCCTTCACGCGCCAAGCCCACGAAGTAGGTGTTGAACAGGCTCTGAGCCTTGATTTCGGGGCCCAGATCAATGGCTGAACTGATGATCAGGTCGATTTGCCCATTGCGCAGCACCGCATCATCGTCGCCGCTGCCCTCCGGCACAAAACGCAGCACCGTATGCGGTGCCTGGGCCAGCATCATGCGCAACAACTGAGCGCCATACAGGGCGATGAACAGGTCATTGGTGCGGATGTTGAAGGCACGGTCCAGGTTCACCAGGTCGACATCGTCGCGACTGCGAAATACCTGCCCGGCCTGCTCCACCAGGCCATGCACCTGCTCGCGCAGGGCCAGCGCACGTGGCGTCGGCACCAGGCCACGGCCGGCGCGCACCAGGATCGGGTCGCCCAGCGCTTCGCGGATACGCCCCAGGGTTCGGCTCATGGCTGCCGGGCTCAGGTTCATGCGTTGCGCCGCGCCAACCACGCTGCCCTCGTCGAGCAAGGCATCGAGGGCGACAAGCAGGTTCATGTCCGGAAGTTGCATGGCCGTTTTCCGTTACAGCTGTAGGGAATGCGATGGTATCAGGTAGATGGATTGCACCGGACGCAATGCGCTTGTGCGTGGTGGGCCATTTATTCAGGGGAAGGGTTGGGTCAAGAATGATGCATGGCAGGTTTGGCCCTTTCGCGGGTAAACCCGCTCCTACGTTGGTCTACGCGAAGAGGCCGCCCCAGCCCCCCCAAATACATCAAGGATTCTGCATGCCCAGCCCCGTCCTGATCGCCATCGACGCCTCCCCCGCATCTGCCGCCCTGCTTGCCCTCGCCCGCCGCTACTGCCGCCCGGGCGAGCACGAACTGCACGTGCTGCTGGCCATCGATTCGACCTTCGCGGTGCACGAGCAACCCGCGCCCTACACCGCCGAGGAACTGGAAGAATACCCCGCCGCCTGCATGGAACAGCAGCATGCCGACCACGCCGTAGCCAAGGCCGTGCGCGAACTGCAGCAAGCCGGCTTCGCCAGCCAGGGCTGCATGGTGGCCGGGCTGCCGGTTGAAGCGATTGTGGCCAAGGCGCAGGAATTGAACTGCGAGCTGATCATCATGGGCCACCGCCACCTGTCGCGGCTGGGGCGGTTACTCGACCCGTCGATCAGCGCGAAGGTGATTGATCGGGTCGAAGTGCCGGTGTTGGTGGGGGCGGCGAGTGCATGATTGGAGCGATGTGCCGCCTGTAAGATCGAGCACCACGCGAGCGGCGCTCGATCAGTCTGGCGACCTGCCTCTCAAGGCGAACTCGGCTTCACCACCACCGTACAGGTCGTCCCCGCCGCCAGCAAAAACCCTTCCGGCACTTCATCGATGTGAATGCGCACCGGCACCCGCTGCGCCAGCCGCACCCAGTTGAAGGTCGGATTCACGTCGGCGATCAGCTCGCGGCTCTGTGGGTTGTCACGGTCGTAGATGCCGCGGGCGATGCTCTCCACATGCCCCTTGAGACGCTCGCCGCTCATCATCTGCAATTCGGCCTGATCACCCACCTTCACATGCGGCAGCTTGGTCTCCTCGAAGAAGCCGTAAACCCAGAACGAGTGCTCGTCGACCACCGCCATCACCGCTTCACCGGTACGCGCATAATCGCCCTTGTGGATATTCAGGTTGGTCACATAGCCGTCAACCGTCGCCACGATATGCGTACGCTTGAGGTTCAGCTCGGCTGCGGCCAACTCGGCAAGGGCTTGTTGATAATCGGCTTGGGCGGAATTGGCGATGTTGCTGGCGTCGTCGCGGTTTTCCTTGGAGATCACCAGGTTGTCCATGTCGGCACGGCGCTTGGCATTGACCTTGCGCATTTCCCAGGTGGCCTTGCGCGAGGCGACCAGTGCCTTGGCCTGGTCGACTGCCAACTGGTAGTGCTCAGGGTCGATCTGGATCAGCAAGTCGCCCTTCTTCACCCGCTGGTTGTCCTTGACCGGTACATCCACCACGTAGCCGGGCACGTCGGCAGCAACGTTGATGATGTCGGCACGCACACGGCCATCACGGGTCCATGGCGTGGTCATGTAGTGCAGCCACAACTGGCGACCGATGGCCACGGCAGCGACCAGCACCAGCAGGGTGGCGATCAGGCTGAAGAACTTTTTCATCGAAGGATTCTCACCAGTAGACAGACAGCGCCATGGCGCCGAACAAGCAGACGAACAGGCTCAGGCGCAGCAACGCCGGGTGCCAGAAGAAGCGGTAGCCATCATGGCTGGCAATGAACCGGTCCAGGCCCCAGGCCAGGCCCAGGGCAAACAGGAACATCAAGGTCATGGTGGGCATGTACACGCCATGGAAGGCGATCTCACGGGGCATGGTGCAGTCCTTTCGCCGGTGCCAGTGGCGACTGTGGGTCCAGCAGGGAAGTACGGATGAAGTGCAGGTAGCTTTGCACGCGGCGCAGCACCGAGGTGTCGAAGTGCCGGGCGAATGGCTCGTCGGTGGCCTGCACGCGGGCGATGGCGTGGTCCACTGCCACCAGTGCGCGCTCGTGGTTGCTGGCGCTGGGCTGCAGGAACAGCCGGGTCAGCGCACGGCCCATGACACGGATTGCCTGGCGCCAGGGCTGCGACTCGGCATAGGCCGGGTGCACCGGGGCGCGGGCTTGCTCCTTGCGCAGCTCGATGACGGCGTGGCCGATCTCCAGCACGGTGAACATCCAGCCCATCAGCTGGCTTTGCACCTGCGGCTTGCCGGCCGCCAGGCCATAGGCCTGGTGCAGCAGGTCGCGGGTGCGGCTTTCGAAGGCCGAGCCCAGACCGCGCAGGCGGCCGCTGATCGCGAACAGCACCTGCTCGCGCAACGCCTGCTCCAGGCGGCTCCACAGCCAGCGGCTGTTGGGCGGCAGGATGATCGCCCCGGCGGCGGCACAGACGAACATGCCGATCACCATGCCGATGTAGTCGTTGATGAAGGTGTACGGGTCATAAACGGTGAGGTTGTTCGGCACCGAACCAATCGCGAAGAACACCAGCAGGCCGATGCCATAACCGGCGTAGGCAGGGCGCGACGAAAGAAACGCGCCCAGCACGAACACGGGCGCCAGCACCATGCACAGCAGCGGGAAACCGTCGATCCAGGGGAACACGAAGAAGGTTTCGAAGAAGCCGACAAAAGCGCCGATGGCCGTGCCGCAAGCCATCTGGAACGACATGCGCTTGGGGTTGGGTGACGCTGCCGAAAGGCATACAGTGACCGTGGCGATCAGGGTCATCATGGCACCACTGGGCCAATCGCTGAGCAGCCAGTAACTGCCCAGCAGCAACAGCACTGCCGAGGCGCGCACACCGGCGGCCAGCGATACCAGCCAGCTGGTCTGCGCCACGTAGGGCTCGTCCCACTGCTCGCGCTCGTGCTTGTGGGCGGCCAGCGAGGCATGGGTTTCGGCGTAGCTCAACATCTCGTCGACGAAGCGGTACAGCAGCTCGAACGCGGTATGAAAATCGAGCAGGTCGGACTCGCTGGGGTCCGTTGCCAGGTACTCAGCCCGCAGCCCCCGCACCTGGGCCTGCAGGCCTTCCTTGTAGGCGGCCAGCTCCAGGGTCAGGCGCAGCGCATCGGCGTCAGTCAACGCCCGGCCCACATAGGGCTGCAGCAACTCCACCAGGGTGTTCAGGCCCGGTTCGATGGCACTGACAATCTGCAGCGGGCCACGGGCACGCAGGCGCTCCAGCAAGCGGTGCAAGGCATTGAAGCGGGTGGTGATGGCCATGAACTCGCTGTTCATGCGCACCAGCCGGCCACTGCGACGGCGCATGTGCGGGTCTTCGAAAGCGGTGACGTTGCGCAGGCTCTCGAGGCCCACTGCCTCTGCCACGAAGCGCACGTTGCTGCTCTCGAAGCGGTCCTTTTGACTGTCGCCACGCAGGGCCTCGACCACCACCCCGGCAAACACGCCAAAGCGCTGGTACAGGGCGTTGCGCATTGCGGCACTGGCCGACTGCGGCAGGATCGCGGCACTGACGAAGGTCGACACCAGAATACCCAGGGCGATTTCCAGCGCCCGCCATACCGCTGCCATGAACGCCTGGTCGGGGTGTTGCAGCACCGGCAGGCCGATCATCGCTGCGGTGTAGCCAGCCAGCACGAAACCATAGGCGCGGAAGGTGCGGTAGCGCATGGCACCGGCTGAGCACAGGCCCACCCACAGGGCCAGGCTGGGCAGAAACAGCTCGGTGTTCTGCGGGAAGATGGCGATCAGCGCCACCATCATCGCCGAACCCGCCAGGGTGCCGAGCACCCGATAGAAGCTTTTCGCGAACACATGCCCGCTTTGCGGCTGCATGACGATGAAAACAGTGATCATCGCTGTACGCGGTTGCGGCAGCTCCAGGCGCATGGCCAACCACAAGGTGATGAACGCAGCGGCCAGCACCTTGAAGATGTACACCCAGGTCACGCCGTCGGTGCGCGCCCAGGCAAAGAAGCCCCGGCGCCATTCCAGGCTTTGCAGCCAGCGCACGGGCAAACTGGAAGTGCTCATTCGGCGTTATCCGGCTTCTTGTCGAAAATGGCCAGGGTGGCCGGGGTCTTCGGGGCTGCCTGGCGTTCCTCTTTCGGCGCATCCTGACCAGCCTGCAGGCCACCACCCAGGGCGGTGACCAGCTCGGCATGGGCGATCAGGCGGGCGGCCTGCACCTGCTGCTGCACCTGCTGCTGGCGGAACAGCAAGGTCTGCGCGTTGAGTACGTTCAGGTAGTCGGTAAGGCCGCGCTGGAACGCGACCATGGCGATGTCGTAGGTTTTCTGCGCGGCAGCAACCGATTCGGCGGCGAAGTGCGACTGTTCTTTCATCGACTCGCGGCGGATCAACTGGTCGGAGATGTTCTTCAGTGCACCAACCACGGTCTGGTTGTAGCGGGCCACCGCCACGTCATACCCCGCCGAGGCCACGCCCAGTTCTGAGCGCAGGCGCCCACCGTCAAAGATCGGCAAGCTGATGGCCGGGCCGACGTTGTAGTTGAACTTGCGCCCGGTCAGGAATTCCAGCGGGCCACCGCCGGTGGCCATGAAGCCCAGGCTGCCGACCAGGTCGACGTTGGGGAAGAAGCCGGCGTGAGCGACGTCGATGCCACGCGCCTGGGCAGCCACCTGCCAGCGGCTGGCAACCACATCAGGCCGCTGGCCAACCAGTTCGGCGGGCAGGTTCGAAGGCAGTTTCAGCGGCGCGGCCAAGGCCAGGGCCGGGCGCTGCAACTGCGCGCCTTCCCCCGGGCCCTTGCCGGCCAGTGCGGCCAGCTGGTTGCGGGTCAGGGCAATTTCTTCGTCGAGGCTGTCGAGCTGACGGTGGGTTTCCGGCAGCGGCGCTTCGGCCTGGCTGACTTCGAAATGGGTGCCGATACCGGCATCCAGGCGACGCTTGGCCAGGGCCAGGATCTGCTCCTGCTGTTCCAGTTCGGCCTTGACGATATCGCGCTGGGCAAAATGCAGGCTCAGCTGGATGTAGGCACGCACCACATTGTTCTGCAGTTCCAGCTGCGCCTGACGGGCTTCGGCCACGCTCATGTGCGCCTGGTCCACGGCCTGCTCGCTGGCATTGCGCTCGCGCCCCCACAGGTCAAGGGCGTAGCTGAAACCGATGGCGGCGTTGTTGTCCCAGGTGTTGGCACCCGACAACGCGCCGGGGCCATAAAACTGGTCTTCAGGCCAGTTGTGACGCTTGAGCGTTGCCTGGCCGTTGGCCTGGAGCTTTTCCGCCGACTCGACCACACCGGCCATGGCCTTGGCTTCGCGCACCCGCGCAGCGGCCATGGCCAGGCTTGGGCTACCGGCCAAGGCCAGGGTAACCCAGCGGTCCAGCTGTGGGTCACCATAGGCGTGCCACCACTGCTGGTCGGGCCAGTGAGCGTCGGTCGCGGCTTCGCGAATGGCCGCGTCGGTGGTCAAGGTATTGGCTTGCAGCGTCTTGCTTTGCGGGGCAATGCCCCAGGTTCCGATACAGCCGCTCAAGGTGAGGGCAAGGGCACAGGCACTGAACGCCTTGAGCGTTCTGATGATGCGACGCGGCACAGCTGCGATTTCCCGAGGAAGAGGTGAAGGGGCCGGGCAATTCTAGGGGGCGGCAGCACTGGCGATAAGCACAGATTCCTGCGAATCTTTGTTACCAAAACAGCGATAATCCGCCTTTGGTCGAAGGCAACTTTTTCTCTTTTCCAAGTTACTTCGTGACACAATTTTGTCCTCTACCTCGAGAGTGACCCATGGACACCCTGCAAAACATGCGTGCTTTCAGTTGCGTAGCCCAACTCGGCAGCTTCACTGCCGCTGCGGCGCAACTGGATACGACCACCGCGAACGTGTCGCGGGCGGTCTCCAACCTGGAAGCCCATCTGCAAACAAGGCTGCTCAACCGTACCACCCGCCGCATTGCGCTGACCGAAGCCGGCAAGCGCTACCTGATGCGTTGCGAACAGATTCTTACCTACGTCGAAGAAGCCGAGGCCGAAGCCAGCGACGCCCATGCGCGCCCGGCCGGGCAGTTGAAGGTGCATTCGATGACCGGGGTCGGCCAGCACTTCGTGGTCGATGCCATCGCCCGCTACCGCGAAACGCACCCGGACGTGACCTTCGATTTGACCATGGCCAACCGCGTGCCCGACCTGCTCGACGAGGGTTATGACGTCTCCATCGTGCTGGCCACCGAACTGCCCGACTCGGGGTTCGTTTCGCAGCGCCTGGGCATCACCTACAGCATTGTCTGTGCCTCGCCCGCCTACATCGCCCAGCATGGCGTGGCGCACAAGCCTGCCGACCTGCTCAAGCACGCCTGCCTGCGCATGGTCAGCCCGGTGATACCGCTGGAGAAATGGCTGTTCGATGGCCCGGAAGGCCAAGAGATGGTCAACATCACCAGTTCGCCGTTCATGGTGAACACCGCCGATGCCATGAAGACTGCGATTCGCAGTGGCATGGGCGTAGGCGTGCTGCCGATCTATTCGGCTATCGAGGGCCTGCGGGACGGTAGCCTGGTACGGGTGCTGCCCGAATATCGCCTGCAGGAGCTGAACCTGTATGCCATCTATCCATCGCGGCAGTATCTGGATGCCAAGATCAAGACCTGGGTCGAGTACCTGCGCAACTCGCTGCCAGAGATTCTTGCCGCGCATGAGGCAGACCTGAAAACCCATCAGGTGCTGATCGCCAACTAAAAAGCTGCTGCAATGCGGGGGCGGACAATGGTAGGTTGCTAACCATTGATTTCGCCTGTTCCGCCCCTTTCGCGGGCAAGCCCGTTCCTGCAAGGCACCGCGCCCCTGTAGGCGCGGGCTTGCCCGCGAAGAGGCCGGCACAGCCCCACCCCGCCTAGCAGAGAAGTTGCCCGATGAAAAAGACCGTCCTGGCCTTCAGCCGTATCACCCCGGCCATGGCCGAGCGCCTGCAGCAAGACTTCAACGTGATTCTGCCCAACCCCAAGCTCGGCGACATCAACGCCCAGTTCAACGAAGCCCTGCCTGAAGCCCATGGTCTGATCGGCGTTGGCCGCAAGCTCGGCCGGGCGCAGCTTGAAGGCGCGGCCAGGCTGGAGGTGGTGTCCAGCGTGTCGGTCGGCTATGACAACTACGACCTCGACTACTTCAACGAGCGCGGCATCGCCCTGACCAACACCCCCGACGTGCTGACCGAAAGCACCGCCGACCTGGGCTTTTCACTGATCATGGGCTGCGCCCGCCGCACCGCCGAGCTGGATGCCTGGACCAAGGCCGGCAACTGGCAGGCCACCGTGGGCCCGGCCCACTTCGGCAGCGATGTGCATGGCAAGACCCTGGGCATCGTCGGCATGGGCAACATTGGTGCAGCTGTGGCACGCCGTGGCCGCTTCGGCTTCAACATGCCGATCCTGTACAGCGGCAACAGCCGCAAGACCGCGCTGGAGCAGGAGCTGGGCGCGCAGTTCCGCAGCCTGGATCAGTTGCTGGCCGAAGCCGACTTCGTGGTCATCGTGGTGCCGTTGTCCGATGCCACCCGCAAGTTGATCAGCAGCCGCGAGCTGAAGCTGATGAAGCCGAGTGCGTTCCTGATCAACATTGCCCGTGGGCCGGTGGTGGATGAGGCGGCGCTGATCGAGGCACTGCAGGCGGGCACCATTCGCGGCGCAGGCCTGGATGTGTACGAGAAAGAACCGCTGAGCGACTCGCCGCTGTTCAAGCTGCCCAATGCGCTGACCTTGCCGCACATTGGCTCGGCTACTGCCGAAACCCGTGAGGCCATGGCCAACCGGGCGATCGACAACCTGCGTGCGGCGCTGCTGGGCGAGCGGCCGCGGGACCTGGTGAACCCGCAGGTGTGGAAGGGCTGACCGTTTTGGAGTGCCTGTGCTGGCCCCTTCGCGGGTAAATCCGCTCCTACCATTTGGAGTGCCTGTGCTGGCCTCTTCGCGGGTAAACCCGCTCCTACAATTTGGAGTGCCTGTGCTGGCCCCTTCGCGGGTAAACCCGCTCCTACGATTTGGGGTGCCTGTGGTGGCCTCTTCGCGGGGAAACCCGCCCCTACGATTTGGAATGCCTGTGCTGGCCTCTTCGCGGGTAAACCCGCTCCTACAACGGGTGTGCACTGCCCTGTAGGAGCGGGTTTACCCGCGAAAGGGCCGGCCCAGGCAACCCATCACCTATTTGGCGACCACAACACCCTCAGCCCCCCTGGCCCGGGGCTTGCGAAACACCAGCACATTCCCCGCCATTACCGCCACCAAGCCGAGCAAGGCCGGCGCCGTCCACTGATAACCCTCGGCCACCGCCGACACATTCAACGCCACCAGCGGGAACAGCACCGTGCAGTAAGCTGCCCGCTCCGGCCCCATGCGCCCGACCAAGGTCAGGTAGGCAGTAAACGCAATCACAGACCCCGGCACCACCAGGTACAGCAACGATCCGATATAGCGCGCATTCCACTCCATGCTGAACGGCACGCCACTGACCACACAGAACACCGCCAGCATCACCGCCCCATAGACCATGCCCCAGGCATTGGTCGTCATCGGCTTGAGCCCGGCCTTCTGTTGCATGCTCGACAGCATGTTGCCGGCCGAGAAGCACAGCGTGCCCAACAGGGCCAAGCCAAGGCCGTACAGGGTTTCGCGGCTGGCTGCGTGATGCGACAGCTCCGGCCAGAACAGCAGGCCCAGGCCAAGCAGGCCCAAGGCTCCACCGCCAAGCACATTGCTGGCGATTCTCTGCCCGAAGAAAATGCGGGCGTTAAGCGCGTTCCACAGTGTGGCAGTGGAGAACACCACCGCGATCAGGCCGCTGGCGATCCACTGGCTGGCGCTGAGGAAGCAGATAAAGTTGACGCAGAACAGGCACAGGCCCTGGGCCAGGCAGATCTGGTGGCCACGGCGGTTCATGGGTTGCAGCCGGCGGGTAATCAACAGGAAAGCAAACAGGATCAGGCCGGCCAGGGCGAAGCGGTAGACGATCGAAACCGGGATCGCAACCACGCCTAGCTGGAGTTTCAGGGCGATCCAGGTGGTGCCCCAGATCAGGACGGTGAGCAGGTAGAGTGACAGGTTCATGGTGGCGGTTCCTTGGGCCTTTGGAAATCTGTGCCCGGCGCTTCGCGGGTAAACCCGCTCCTACAGGGATCACCAGTGTTCTTTCGATCAGCCTCTGCCTGCTTGCACGAACTTGCGCTTTTCTTGCGCCGGTAGCTGTCACTCGATCCAGGGCGCAGTAGGATGGCAGGCAAGAGGACCCGCCAATGACGCCACTCACCCAGTTGCAAGTGTTCAACGCCATGCATGCCTCGCCCAACGCCAGGCTGGAGCTGAGCGCGCACCTGGGCGACGGACTGGCGGCGGCCTTGTGGAGCAACCGTGACGATGCGCGCGACTACCAGGCGCCTAGCCATCACACCCTGTCGTGCTACATCGCCGACGGCACCGGCACCTTCCGCCGCCAGCGCCCGGCCGACAAAGGTGCGCCCGACAAGCTGTGCGTGATGCCGGCCGGGCAGGAATCGAACTGGGTCGTCAATGGCGCGATCCGCCTGGCACACCTGTATGTCAGCGAGGCGCAGTTCGCCCTGGGCTGTGTGCGCCTGCTCGACCGGGAACCGCGCGAGCTGCAACTGCAGGAAGCGACCTTTCTGGACGACCCGCAGCAGGCTGCCCGCTTTCGTCAATTGATCCAGCTGGACTGGGACGAGCCCGGCGAGCGCCTGCTGGCCAGCAGCCTGGCGCACGAGATCGTTGACCATGCGCTGCTCAGCCAGGTCGGGTTGCGCCAAGGCCTGCGCCTCAAAGGCGGGCTGGCGCCAAACCTGCGCCGACAGCTGGTCGACTACATCGAGGCACACCTGGACCAGCCCATCACCCTGGACGAGCTGGCGCTGCGCTGCAATCTGTCCGAATACCACTTTGCGCGCATGTTCCGCGCCAGTTTCGGGCTCCCGCCGCACCAGTATCTGCTGGCCCGGCGGCTGCACCGGGCATGCCAGCTGTTGCGGCTGGGCGTGTTACCGCTGGGGGAGATTGCCTTGTTGTGCGGGTTTGCCAGTGCCAGCCATTTCAGCAACCGGTTTCGCCAAGCTCTGGGGGCCACACCTGGCGAATACCGCAAGGCCTTTTTCACCTGAAAAAGCGCCCGCTCTGCGGCCCCCTTTACCTAGAACTCGAAGGTGCTCGACAAACTGACCTGCCGCGCATCGCCAATCGCCACAAAGTACTGGTTCACCGCCGAGCTGTAATACACCTTGTCGAACAGGTTCTTCACGTTCAGTTGCAGGCGCACGTTGTGTTCGTCGAGTTTGGTTTCATAAGTGGCAAACGCATCGGCAACGGTATAGCTCGGCAGGTCGAAGGTGTTGGTCGCGTTACCCGAACGCTCGCCCACATAACGGGCGCCGGCACCGAAGCGCAGCCGGTCCCCCCCGAACAGGCTGCCAAAGTCATACACCGCCGACAGCGAGCCGCTGTGCCGGGCCACGTTCTGCAGGCGATTGCCCTCAAGATCAGGGTCCTTGGTGACCTTGGCATCGGTCAGAGCATAGCTGCCGATCAGGCTCCAGCGCTCGCTGAGCTGGCCGGTTACGTCGAGTTCCACACCGCGTGAACTGACCTCACCCGCATTGCTGTAGACCGTCTCGCTTGTGACGGCGTCAAAGTTCGAGACCAGTACATTGCGCTTGGTGATATCGAACAATGCCAGGGTGCCTGTGATGCGGCCTGGCATGTCGAGCTTGGCGCCCAGCTCCCACGCCTTGCCCTCCTCAGGCGCCACCGAGGAGTCGAGCACGACATTGCCGGTCAGCGGCGCGATGGTCGAGTTGGGCTTGAACGACTCGCTGTAGCTGCCATAGAACGAGAGCTGGTCGTCGACTTTGTAAACGATACCGGCGTGGGGTACCCAGGCCTGGCCACTGATGTCGGTATTGGCCTTGAACGGGCGACCGCGGCCAGCGTACTGGTCGTACTGCTGGAAACGCGCACCTGCAACAAGGATCCAGTGCTCATCGAGGTGCAGCGCGTCCTGCACGAACAGCGCATCGGTGCGCAGCTTGTCGGTCTGATCGCTGTCGCTGGCTCGTACGTTGGTGCCCTCCACTTCCTGTCCGTAGACCGGGTCCAGATAACTGAACGTGGACTGTGGTGTCTGGCGAATCAGGTCACCGCGAAAGATCTTGCGGTCTTCATGGTCGATGCCGAACAGCAGGTCATGCTGCATCCCCGCCAGCTCGACATTGCCATTGAGGCTCAGGGTCACGAACTGGTCACGGCTCATGGCGTTGTGGGTGCCGTCGATGCTGCGTGTCAGCGTGCCTTGGGTTTCGTTGACGCCGGTCACGCGAACCTGGCTGGCATCGTAGGTCTCACGATTGAAGCTGTAGCCGAAGTGCAGCTTCCAGTCATCGGCCAGCTGATGGTCGACTTCCAGACGATACAGGTCGGAGCGCCCTTCCATGTCGTTGAACGGCTCGTCCAGGCGGCGCGTGGCAGGGATGTTCAGCGGGTGGCCGTTGTTGCCGAAAGCGGTGCCACGGTCGAACGGATAGAGAAATTCACGGTGCTCGTAGGCCAGCACCACCTGGGTGTCTTCGCCCAGCCAGGCCAGCGACGGCGCCACCAGCGATTCGCGGTGCACGCCGTAGTTGCGCCAGTAGTCCTCGTCTTCGTGGTCGACGATCAGGCGGTAGGCGAAGTTGCTGTCACCCAGTGCGCCCGTGCTGTCGAGCCCGCCACCGCTGCCGTTCTTGCCGCTGCCATAGGTCGAGCCGCGCACGGTCAGGGCGTTGTACTGCTGCAACTGCGGACGCTTGCTGACCACGTTGATGACCCCACCCGGGTCCTGGATACCGTACAGCAGCGAGGCAGGGCCCTTGAGCACTTCGACCCGCTCGGTGCTGGCGTTGAGGTTGCGGCCCTGCACCACGGGCATGCCATCGCGCATGATCGAACCGTCGCGGTTGTCGCCGAAGCCACGTTTCATCACCGTGTCGGATGTGCCGCCGAAGTTGTTGCCCTGGGTAATGCCGCTGACGTTGGCCAGGGCATCATCGAGGTTGCGCGGGGCCTGGTCGCGGATGACCTGGGCCGGTACCACGTTGATTGCCTGGGGGATGTCCTGGTTCGGGCCCTGCCCGCGCATGATCGAAGCGCTGGCCGGGGGCTGGTAGCTGTAGTCGTCCAGTTGCGAGGTCACGGTGGTGGCCTGCAGGCTGAGGGCCCCGGAGGTGTCTGCAGGTTCGAGGGTCAGAGTACGTGCGTCGACGCGGCGCCAGGCCAGCCCAGCGTTGCCCAGCAGTTGTTGCAGCGCCTGCTCGGCGCTGAACCGACCATTCAGCGCCGGCGCTTGCACGCCCGGCAGCTCGAGGGTGTAGACCACGCTCTGGCCAGTGGTGCGGCTGAAGGCGTTCAGGGCCTGGGCCAAGGGTTGGGCCGGCTGGGCGAAGGCATAGGCCTGCAACTGCTCGGCCGCGGTTGCCAGGGGGGCGACAGCGAAGGCCGGGAGCGCAGCAAGGCCGAACCAGAGAGGGACGCAACGCGGGGAGAACTTCATGGACGCTGACCTGTGAGAGGGTGATTACTGCGAATGAATCGCACTTTCACTCATTACACGGATGCCACGTGCTGTTACCTCACCTGTGCCTGGAAATATTTTTTGCTGTGCCGGCCTCTTCGCGGGTGAACCCGCTCCTACAGGGGGGCGCGCAACGGTGTAGGTGCGGGTTTACCCGCGAAGAGGCCGGCACAGGCAACTACCGAACCAGGGTCAAACGCCCCAATACGGTCTGCCTTGAAAAACCCATCACCTTGCCCAGCGAATCCAGCGCCAGCAGCGGCTCGGCCACCGGGAAGCTGCCGCTGACCTTGCGCTGCCCCAGGTCACTATCGAGCAACAGGATACGCCCCGGGTAATAACGCCCAAGGTCATCGATCACCTGCGCCAGCGGCACCTGGTAATAGTTCAGCCACCCCTGGCGCCAGGCCAGACGGTTGTCACTGTCCACCGCCAGGGTGTCGCCTACCCTGCCTGCGCGGTAGGTCACCTGCTGGTTGGCAGTCAGTTCTCGCGCCACAGTGCCCTGCGCGGGGCTGACGCCCACACGCCCACTGCGCACCGTCACCTGGGCACCCTCGCCTTGCTCACGCACCTCGAACTGGGTGCCGAGCACCCGCACTTCGCCGCCGGCAGCTTCCACCAGGAACGGCTCACCGGTATGGGTAACCTCGAAGAACGCCGCGCCATGCAGCAACCGCACACGGCGCTCACCCTGGGCGAAATCGACCGCAATGGCGCTACCTGCATCAAGCGTCACCTGCGACTGGTCGGCCAAGGTCACCT
The DNA here is from genome assembly GCF_036961695.1 of Pseudomonas sp. CGJS7. NCBI lineage: Bacteria > Pseudomonadati > Pseudomonadota > Gammaproteobacteria > Pseudomonadales > Pseudomonadaceae > Pseudomonas > Pseudomonas sp. CGJS7. The sequence continues at coordinate 19,479 of NZ_JBAMDI010000085.1, forward strand.
GGCGAATCTGCCCGGCACTGCGGTAGTCCGCCTGCAGGTCCTGCAACCAGTACCCCGGGTGCCAACCACCCGCGACGCCCACGGCCAGCACCAGGCAGGCTGCCATCGCCAGCCCTGCCGCCCGCCGCCAGCCGCCACGCGCCGGTGGTCTGGCCATGGCATCGAGGTAGCGCTGCAGGGCGTCCTGTTCTTCGTCCGCCAGCCGCGCCGCCGGGGCGGCGCTTTTCTGCCAAAGTACCTGGGCCTGGTCGTAGGCTGCGCGGTGTGCGGGGTCGGCCAGCAACCAGCGCTTGAATGCCGCGCCTTCGGCTTGCCCGGGTTGCTCGTTGATCCGGTTGAACCATTGCAGGGCAGCCTGAAACTGCGCTTCGGTGATCGGCGGTAAACGGCTCATCGACGGGCGCTCCCTGGCCGGCGTGGGGTGGACGCGGGCTCGGCAACACTCGCCTTGCACGCTTCGAGGGCGCGCATCATATGCTTTTCCACGGCGCTCTGTGACAGCTGCATGACTTTGGCGATTTCGCTGTACTTGCAGCCGTGAATGCGGTTGAGCAGGAAGATCTGCCGGGTGCGCTCGGGCAAGGCACGCAAGGTGGCCTCGATACGCTGCAAGTCGTGGTCAACCTCCACGGCCTGCTCAGGGGCCTGGGCCAGGCTCGCCTCGCTCACCGGCACAGCGGCTTCGGCCACGCGTTCGCGGCTACTTTCGCTGCGCAGGTGGTCTATGGCCAGGTTGCCCGCGCAACGCAGCAGGTAAGTGTCCAGCGCCTCGACCTTGACCTCGGGGCGACGCCAGAAACGCAGGAACAACTCCTGGACCAGGTCCGAAGCGGTGGCGCGGCAGCCGACCCGACGGTTTACCAACGCCTCCATACGCGCACGCTGGGCCTGGAACACCTGGACGAAACGTGCACGTGCGCCTGCGCTGTCAGCGTGAGGCTCGATGATATCCCCTGGCTCGCTCACGGGGGTCACACGGCAAACACGGCGAGCATCGGGCCCAGCACCACGCTGGCGGCGGCCAGGCCCAGCAGCAGACGAGGCTGGTACGGCAGGCCGAACACCCACAGTGTTACCCCGGCCATCAGCACCGCGGTCCACTCCACCAGGCCGAGGGCCCAGCCACGCTGGTGCACGCTGAGCACCAGCGACAGTATCAGCAGCAGCCAACCTGCAAAACGCAACAGGTGCAAGTGGCGCGGGCGCGGCTTGCGCCCGAGCAAGTCGCTGAAATGCTTTTCCATCGCCAGGCACAGGGCAACGAAGCCTGCAAAGGCGATCAGTGCGTTACCCAGCATCAGCTCGCCCCCACCGTTTCAATGCTCGGCTTTTTTGTCGCACGCGCGGCGCGCTTGGCTACGGGCGTGGAGCTGGCCAGCATCTTGCGAGCCAGCCAGGCCAGAAACAGGCCGGTCCCCAGGGCTGTCAGATCGAAGCCGGCCATGGCCCAGTCGCCCTCCAGTACCGAATGGTTCAAGCCCCGGTCAGTCGTCAGGCCATTGAGCAACGGCAGCAGGGCGAAGGCCAGCGCCCCCAGCGCCAGTTGCTCGCCCCAGGCCTTGCGCCCGCTACGCAGCACGGCGTGCACCAGCGACAGGCCCCAGGCGATGAAGAAAGCATTCACCTCCCAGTCGGCCCGGCCTTCGACAGCCATGGGCACAAGGCGGTTGGCCCAGAAGAAGCTCGCCACCGCCAGCAACAAGCCGCTCATGCTGGCCATATTGAGCACTTCGACCAGGCGCAGCTCACCTGGCACAGCTCCGCTCTTGGCGTGCTTGAGCTGGCGCTTGCCCAACCACATCACCAACCCGGTACCAATCACCGCAGTACCGGCCACGCCAAAGAAGAAGTACAGCCAGCGCAGCCAAGGCCCGGCAAAGTTACCCATGTGCAGGCCGGCGAAACTGAAGGCGGTCATCATTACCCCGCTCTCTGGCTTGCCCTGGCTCAACAGCGCACCACTGGCCCCATCGAATGTCCAGTTGGCGCTACGCCGATAAGCCACGTGGTCGGCTGCCGATTGGGTGAAGGTGACGCGGGCATTGCTGTCGCCCGGGTTCTGCACCTGGATGTTGCCGACACGCGCCCCCGGCTGCAGCTCCTGCACCTTGGCGTACAGGCTCGGCAGCGCTACCAGCGGTGTGGCCACCTGGGCCGCCTTGGGCGCATCGTTGCGGCCAAACAGGTCGTTGAAGTACTTGTCGGTGTCATTGCCGTAGCTGGCCATGATGCCTGCCGGCATCACCATGTACATGAACAGCACCAGGCTGCTGTAGCTGATCATCAGGTGAAACGGCAGCACCAGCACGCCGATGGCGTTGTGCCCGTCCAGCCAGGAACGCTGCCCCTTGCCAGGGCGAAAGGTGAAGAACTCTTTGAAGATCTTCTTGTGGGTAATGATGCCGGTGACCAACCCCAGCAGCATGATGAAAGCGCAGAACGTCGAGAGCCAACGGCCAACCGGATAAGGCATCTGAAGCTGGAAGTGAAAGCGGTAGAAGAACTCACCACCGCGGCTGTCACGTGCTTCCACCGGCTGGCCGGTCTGGGTATCGAGGGTTTTCCTGACGAAGCCACGCGGGCCGCCACTGGGGTCGCGGTACCCCACACTCAAGGCGGCCTCCCGTTCGTTCGGCATGCGAATGAACCAGGTACTCGAATGCCCTGCATTGTCCTGCAGGTAACGTTGAGCCACAGCCAGGCTATTGATCGGGTCCAGGGCATGGCTGCGCACTTCAGGTTGCGACCAATGAGTGATTTCTTCCTTGAAGTACGACAGCGTGCCGGTAAGGAAGATGGCGAACAACAGCCAGCCGAAGATCAGGCCGGTCCAGGTGTGCAGCCAGGCCATGGCCTGGCGGAAGCCTTCTTTCATGGGTTTTTCATCCAGTAGGCAACGCCGCTGATCACGCCCAGCAGCAGGCTTGGCGCCAATACGCCCAACCAGGCACGCCAGGCGCTGCGGCAGGCGAAACACCAGATGAACGCCAGCAGGTAGAAGACGAACGACAGCAGCAGGCCGGTGAGCGTGGCATCGACCTTGGGCAACGGCGCCACCAAGGCAATACAGACACTGGCCATCGACGCCAGCAAGTAGCCGCCCAGCAGCGCGGCCAGGCTGCGTGAGGCAACGCCCAGCCGGTAACTGAGCGGGAGGCCGGCGGTTTTGCGCGTCATGGCGAAGGTCCGGGCGTTTTCGGGGTTGCAATACTAATGATTTCAATTCTCATAAGCAAAGCCTGCTGACAGGTGACGATTGCCGAAACAGACGGCCACCCATACAATGCGAACAATTCTTACTACCAGTTGCGCTGTCATGCGCCGGAGTATCACGGTGACCAGCGCGCTTACATCGACGGTCGAAGGCCTTTACCACGAACACCACAACTGGCTCACCGGCTGGTTGCGTCGCCGTCTGGGCTGCCCGCACAGCGCCGCCGATCTGGCCCAGGACACCTACATGCGCCTGCTCCAGGCGCGCGAGGGGCCCCAGTTGGTGGAGCCGCGTGCGTTTCTTGCCACCGTAGCCAAACGCGTATTGTGTAACCACTTCCGCCGCCAGGAACTGGAGCGTGCCTACCTGCAAGCGCTCGCACAGGTACCGGAAGAGGTCGCGCCGTGCGAGGAACAGAAGGCGATCATCTTCGAGACATTGCTAGCGCTCGACCACTTGCTGGACGGCCTTCCACCGTTGGTCAAACGCGCCTTCCTGCTGGCCCAGGTCGACGGCCTGGGCCAAGGCGAAATCGCCCGCGAACTGGGCATTTCGCTGGCCACGGTCAAGCGCTACCTGAACAAGGCAGCCATGCGCTGCTACTTCGCGCTGTGAACGCCTCGTTTTCCCCGCTGGTGGCGGAACAGGCCGTGCATTGGTTGATCGAGTCGCAAGGTGATGACTTCGGCCAGGCGCAACAGCTGGCGTTCGACCACTGGTTGCAGGCCGACCTGGAGCATCAGCGGGCCTGGGCGCATATCCAACAGGTCAACCAACGCTTGCGTGGGGTGTCCTCGCCGGTGGTGCACGCAACGCTGCAAGCCCCGCAATCTTCAGCCCGGCGTCGGGCGCTCAAGGCCTTGCTGCTGGTCGGTGTGGCCAGCGCCACGGGGCTTGGCCTGCAACAGCACAACCCCCTTCCCGGGATGATGGCCGACTACCGCAGCCCGGTCGGTCAGCGCCGACGCATGCAACTTGGCGACGGCAGCGTGCTGCAACTCAACACCCGCAGCGCCGCCGATGTGCGTTTCGACGGGCAGCAGCGGTGGGTGCAACTGTTCGAGGGCGAACTGGCACTGCAAGTGGCCAGCGAAGCACGGCCGCTGCAGCTACGTACTGGTGAGGGTGTGTTGTACCTGGACAGCGGGCGCTTCAACGTACGCCAGTTCGACGGGTATAGCCTGGTGTCGGTGTTCGAAGGCGGGGCCAGCGCACATGGGCAGCCGCTCATGGCCGGGCAACAGGCACGCTTCACCGGCGCCTGGCGCTCGGTGTCGGCACTCGACCGCAATGTCGGCGCCTGGGTCGACGGCATGCTGGTGGCCTCGCAGATGCGCCTGGCAGACTTCCTTGCCGAACTCGGGCGCTATCGCCATGGGCAGTTGGGGTGCAGCGAGCAGGTTGCCGACTTGCGCATTTCCGGGTCGTATCCGCTGGATGACAGTGAGCGCATCCTGCAAATGCTGGAAGTGGCGTTGCCGGTGCGTGTGAAGCAGTTCACCCGCTACTGGGTGACGGTCGAGCCCAAAATCAGTTAGCGCCAGCAAAGGCGAAATACTTTCACATCGAATGAGCCATTTTCCCGACCTCGCGTGACAGACATGGCAGAAGCCCTCTCTCAGGACACCACCCATGCCGTTGCGCCCCAGCCCGTTCGTTCACGCCCTGCTGCTCACCACCACCCTCGGCCTGGCCATGCCCGCCGCCCAGGCCGAAACCCGCAGCTACCACATCGCCGCCGGTTCTCTTGAAGACGCCCTCAACCAGTTCGGCCGTGAAAGCGGTGCACTGATCTCGTTCGGCTCGCAACTGACCCAGGGCATGAGCACTCAAGGCCTGGACGGCCAGTACGACACGCGCCAGGGGCTGGACGCCCTGCTGCGCGGCAGCGGCCTGCAAGCACGCCAGGAAACCGACAACGCGTTCAGCCTGCAACCCATCACAGCCCCAGCTGCCGGCGCAGCAGTCGAGCTAGGCGCCTCCACCGTGGTCGGCGACTGGCTGGCCGAGGCGCAGCAGGACAACGTATTCGAGCACCCCGGCGCCCGCGACGTAGTGCGCCGTGAGGAATTCGAACGCAACGGTGCTACCACCGCCCGCGAAGTGCTCAACCGCATCCCCGGGGTCAACGCCCCCGACAACAACGGTACCGGCAGCCATGACCTGGCGCTGAACTTCGGCATCCGCGGCCTCAACCCGCGCCTGGCATCGCGCTCGACCGTGCTGATGGATGGCATCCCGGTGCCCTTCGCGCCGTACGGCCAGCCGCAGCTGTCGCTGGCCCCGCTGAGCATGGGCAACATGGACGCCGTGGACGTAGTGCGCGGTGGCGGCGCGGTGCGCTACGGCCCGCAGAACGTCGGCGGCATCGTCAACTTCGTCACCCGGGCGATCCCTGAACAGGCCACGTTCAAGGCCGCCATGCAAAACCAGATCAGCCCGTCTTCGAGCCACGACGGTTTCAAGAACAGCGCCAACCTGCTGGTCGGTGGCACCAACGACAACGGCCTGGGCGGCGCCCTGTTGTACTCCGGCACCCGCGGGGGTGACTGGCGCGAACACAGCGACACGCAGATCGACGACCTGATCCTCAAGGGCAAGCTGCAACTGGACGAAGCCAACAGCCTGCACGCCATGGCCCAGTACTACGAGGGCGAGGCCGACATGCCCGGCGGCCTGAGCACCGCCGATTTCGATGCCGACCCGTACCAGTCCACGCGCCTGAAAGACAAGTTCTGGGGCCGCCGCACCCTGTTCAACTTCGGCTACGACTACAAGCAGGATGACCGCCAGTTCAGCGTCAACAGCTTCTTCACCAAGACCCTGCGCAGCGGCTACCTGGACCAAGGCAGCTTCGTCTCGCTGTCGCCACGCGAGTACTGGGTGCGTGGCATCGAAACCCGCTTCTCGCAGGGCGTGGCCCTGGGTGACAGCTGGCACGAGCTGGGCATCGGCTACCGCTACGTCAACGAAGCCGGCCACGAACTGCGCTTCCGCGAGCCGGTGAACGGCAGCCTGCCCACCACCGCCAGCCGCAACGACCGCGACACCCGTGGCAGCACCGAAGCCCATGCCATCTACCTGGATGACCGCATCGACATCGGCCGCTGGACCATCACCCCGGGCGTGCGCTACGAGATGATCGACTCCGAGCAGAGCAACAAGCTCAACGGCCAGCGCTACCAGGGCAGCTACAACACTGCACTGCCAGCCCTGAACGTGATGTACCACCTGACCGACAGCTGGAACCTGTACGCCAACACCGAAGGCTCGTTCGGCAGCGTGCAGTACAGCCAGATGCCCAACCGGGTCAGCAGTGGCGAAGTGAAACCGGAAAAAGCGCGCACCTGGGAAGTGGGTACCCGTTACGACAACGGCGACTTGCAGGCCGAGATCGGCGCGTTCCTGATCAACTTCGACAACCAGTATGAAAGCAACCAGACCAACGACTCGGTGATCGCCCGTGGTGAAACCCGCCACCAGGGTATCGAGACCAGCGTCCGCTATGCGCTGGACGGCCTGAGCCCGGCCTTGGCCGGCTTCGACGTGCACGCCAGCTATGCGTTCGTCGACGCCACCATCCGTGAGGACGGGCCGAACAAAGGCAACCAGGTACCGTTCTCGTCGCGCCACAAGGGCAACCTGGGCGTGGGCTACACCGAGGGCCCTTGGCAGCTGAACCTGGACGGCAGCTTCCAGAGCAGCCAGTACGCCGACAACGCCAACACCAGCACCGAAAGCGCCGATGGAAGCACCGGGCGCATTCCGGGCTACATGCTGGTCAGCACCCGTGCCGGGTACGACTTTGGCCCGCAGTTGTCGAACCTCAAGGTGGCAGTTGGGGTGAAGAACCTGTTCAACCGCGAGTACTACACACGTTCTTACGATGACAACAACAAGGGCAAGTATGTGGGTGAACCACGTACCTTGTATGTGCAGACGTCGGTGGAATTCTGACCGGTAGCAAATGGGGGCCGCTTTGTAGCCCCCTTTTGCAACAAGAAATTTATTTTCAAAAAGGGCTTGAATTCATTCCGCAGTTGCCTGACCTTAGAGTCAAGAGGCGCAGAAATTCCAAGGGTCTCAAGGGCCTAGGCGCGTCTCCATGCGAGCAAGCTGAATAAGGATTGAATCATGCAAATCCAGGTCAACAGCAGCAACGATTTCGACGGTAACGCCCGGCTCGACCAGTGGGTCCGCAGCACACTGCAGAACTCGCTGGAACGTTACGAAGAAGACCTCACCCGCATCGAGGTTCACCTGCGCGACGAGAACGGCGTCAAGCCCGGACCGCATGACAAACGCTGCCAGATGGAGGCTCGCCCGAAAGGCCACCAACCGATTTCCGTGACCCACACCGCCAGTTCGCTGGACCAGGCAGTCGACGGTGCCGCCACCAAGCTCAATCACGCGCTGGAGCACTTCTACGGCAAGCTGCGCAGCAAGCGCGGCGCCTTGGAACTGAGTGACCCGGACGCCTGATCGGCAATGCAAAACGCCCGGCCTTGAGCCGGGCGTTTTCGTTTGTGCCGATCAATGGCGCTGAACCAACGTGCGAACGTCCCGGTCAACCTCTGCATCACTCACCGCAGAAGCAAGACCATGAACAACCCATTCGAACGAATCAGTGCTGCATTCGCCCCCGAATATCGGGTGAACCTGAGCATTGCGAACCTCGACGGCAGCATCATGCTGACCCTGTCCGACGACGCCGGCGTGGTCGCCAAGCGCCTCATCACCCCGGCCCAACGCAACGACCCGGTGCGCCTGCAGCGGGTGATCGACAGCATCCGCTTGGGCTTGGCCATCGAGTTGGGGCAGAACCCTTTGCAGGTGTTGGCAGCACTGAGCCGCGAACCGAACACAAACGCCCGACCGTTCGCGGCAGTAAGCATGACCAACTGACTCAGCCCAACCTCCCCAGCATCCGCCCGATTTCACGCTCCAGGTCGGGCAGGCGCAAACCAGCTACCCGATGCGCCGGGTCGAAGGTACTGGGTTTATCGAACAGGCCGAACAGGCCTTGGTCGTAGGTCGGTTCCTGATTCTGTTTCAACCAGTGCAGCGACTCTTCGAGCAGCGTGCGGCTACGTATCACGTCCAGTCCGATCATATCGGCAACTTCGGTGACATGCACAGCATCGGGGTCGAGCTTCAGCGCAGTCTTGAGATGGGCATGTACTTGTTCGGTGGTCACACTCATTGCTGTCTCCTTTGGCGCCCAATGACCGCAACCCAATGTCGCGATTCTTTCCCGAGCGCCAGCCAGGATTCAACAACCTGCACCGCAGGCCTTGGCACTGGGTAAGTAGCCCCTTTACTTACCCTCCTCCACTGCCTTGCCGTTGGCGTCCAGCACCTTGGTCGAGGGGTAGCGGTACGAAGCGTAGCGCACCACCAGGATCGAGAACGCCAGCAGCAGGATGCCGCCGCACAGGTACAGCAGCCCTTCATCCGGTGCCTTGTGATGCGAAACATCGCCGATCAGCAGGCGAGTGAGCGCGGTGATTGCCACGTACAGCAGGAAGCGGATCGGCATGTGGTTGGTCTTGAAGTAGATCCCCACCATCGCCCCCAGCTCCAGGTAGATGAACAACAGCAGGATGTCATCGACACTGATCCCGCCCTTGCCCAGCATGTCCAGGAACGTCACTACTGCCGCGTAGGCGGTGATGGCGCCAATGCCGAACAGCGCCAGGTAATGGAACGCCTCGACACACAGGTTGCCTAGCGAGTCGGCCGAGCCGTGCAGGCCCTTGCGCAGTTTTTCTGCCCATTTGATGTTCACGATGTTCCATTCCCCGATACGTCTTTAAGGATGATGCGTCGCTGATGTGACGCTTGTGCCATGCAGTTAAAGGGCCAAGCCCCTGTCTTGGAAGGCGACCGATTGCCGCAAGGCACCTTGAGGCGTGGCGCATTGCAAAAAAGCACGCCGTGCTTGGGGAAGAATCAGATTTAACCCCTTCCTTGTAGGGCATTTCCCAAAGATACTCCCTGCCATTGTGGCGTTCGGGCATGCGCACTAGTCTGGGGTCGTCGCTGCCAATCAGCGACCGGCTTTGACAGGCCGCCCTGAACTAACCACATGGCTTTGCCTTTATGGCAGCTGTCATGGGGCACCTCGTGTGCGCCGGCTTTTGGTTCTGTTCACCGGTCTGTCAACCCATGTACAGCTGCCGCCTCATTGTTTGACAGCAGGAGGTGGTGGCCCCAACTTTGAACAGGCCTTCACCATGCTGAAAGTAGTTCCCGATCCACCCCATTACCCCCATTCCCTCGAAGACACCCTGATCCAGGCCACCGACTACGCGTTGTGCGCAGCCACCGTGGTGCATCAGGCGTTGCTGCTTCAGCCCAAATCACCGGTTTCGATCCTGATGATGACCTCGATGCATGAGCTGGAGGCGCTGCGGGCTCTGCTTGAGTCGGCACTGGTTCAGGTGCAGATGCCCGCTGAGCCCAGGACTTCGCACTAAGGCTGGTTAATGCGCCGGGAGGGCCGGCCTCTTCGCGGGCTCGCCCGCTCCCACAGGATCACCATAGTCTTCAAGACTTGCACTGTACCTGTGGGAGCGGGCATGCCCGCGAAAGGGTCGGCCAGGCACTCGAGAAACTTCAGGGAATTGAACAATGACAACAGAAGACACCCAATTCACCGTCGGCAAGACCACTTTCTATCAAGGCGAAAACAGCACCCATCCACTGTTCCGCATCGAGCCCGGCATCCCCTGCAGGGACGCCCGCGAGCAGTCGTCGGAATTGATGGGCTATGTGCGTGAATTGACCATTACTGGCCTGATGGAGGAGAAGCCCATGATGATCTGGGCCGCCCATTATCTGAGTGCCATGGCCAAGGCGCTGATGGATGATGCCGAGCTGGGCATGAAGCAATGAGGATTTCGCTTCAGGTTGGATGAAGGCCTCTATGTGTTTGCCGCAGCAGTTTCAGCGCCTGTGAAATCGAGCCCCGCCCGCGCGGCGTACCATTGTAGGAGCGGGTTTACCCGCGAATAGGCCGGACCTGCTGGCCAATATCCCCCGGTCATACATTGTTCCTGGCAAAGGCGCACCCGCAGCGCTCGGTCTGTACCACGCTACAATTTCTGCTTGCGAACCAACCAGCATTGCCATTACTGTATATAGATACAGTAAATCGCAAAGCAACCAGCAAAAAGGCATAGAGGTGATGAATGGCCGTCGAAGTGGTGTACCGCAGCAGCCGCGACCCGGAGCGCTTGTTCATGGATAAGGCCGAAGCAGACCGTCACGACAAAATGCTCGAACTGGCCGAGCGCCTGGCCGAAGTGCTGCACAAGGCGGTTCCGTCGCTGACCGAGCAGCAGGTCGAGGAAGCCGGTATCTACATGGCGAAGAACCGCGATGTGTTCGCCCGGGCGTTCAAAAGCCAGCCGGATGCGTTGGCTGAATTGCTTGAGGGTACTGCTGCCGAGTGATATCGCCGGAGGTGTGCGGGTTTACCCGCGAAGTGGCCCACCACGCCATCATCAACCTTCAGCCATACAACAACCGCTCCGCCAACATCTGCGCCACCCTTGCCGGCGAACGCTTCTCCGCCTGCGCATGGCCAAACACTTCGGTCAGCCGTGAAGGGATCCGCGCCAGGTGCGCAGTAATGGTGCGCTGGTCTTCGCCACGGTGGGTGAGTGCCACATAGATCAGCCCACCGGCATTGATCACGTAGTCAGGTGCATACAATATGCCGCGCGACTCCAGCTGGTCTGCCACCTGCAAGGTAGTCAGCTGGTTGTTGGCCGCCCCCGCCACTGCCGCACAACGCAGTTGCATCACGCTCTGCCCGTTCAGTACCGGGCCCACGCCGCAGGGTGCAAAGATATCGCAAGGGGTACTGATCAACGCATCGTTGGTCACCGGTTTGGCATCGAACTGCTCCATCGCCAGCCGCACCCGCCCCGGGTCCAGGTCGCTGACCAGCAGCTCCGCGCCCACCGCATGCAATTGCTCCGCAAGTGCATAACCGACATTGCCCAACCCCTGCACCGCTACCCGCAAGCCTCTCAGGTCATCGCTGCCCAGCCGGAACGAGGTTGTGGCACGTATGCCCGCGAACACCCCCATCGCCGCATGTGGCGATGGGTCGCCCGACGCAGTGGTGCTGGTCACGTAGGGAGTGCTGTGGGCAATGCAGTCCATGTCCAAGGTCGAGGTGCCACTGTCCACGGCGATAATGAAGCGGCCATGGAAGGTATCGATGAAGCGGCCAAAGGCCTCGAACAGCGCGGCGCGGTTTTCCACATGCGGGTTGCGCATGATCACCGCCTTGCCGCCCCCCATCGGCAAGCCGGCCAGTGCTGCCTTGTAGCTCATGCCCTGGGCCAGGCGAATAGCGTCGGTCATGGCGCTTTCGTCATCGGCGTAAGGTAGATAGCGGCATCCCCCCATGGCCGGGCCCAAATGCTCACTGTGGATTGCCACAACGGCTTTCAGGCCCGTAGACGGGTCATTGAACAGGTGCAGTGACTGGGTACGGGTGCTTTGCATCAGCGCGAACATCGACCGGCTCCCCTAAGAGGTGCTCCTTCCAGTATAGGCACGGCATCAGCGTTGACGCCGCCGCCGGACCACTGGACGAAACCCCGCGCCACGGCTAATACTCAAACGTGTGTGGAGATGCCCCATGAAGCCACGTCAAGCCTGCCTGGCCTGCCTGGAACGCGAGCCTGTCGACCTGCTGGAAGCCGCATTGTGGATTGCCGCCGAGCACGACCCTGGTGTCGAGCCCGCGGCCAGCCTTGCTGCGCTGCACGACCTGCAGCGCGAGATAAGCGCCAACCTGCCGATGCTTCCCCTAAGCGAACTGGCCCAGCCACTGCTGCGCCAGCTGAATGCGCTGGGCTTTCAGCAGGATGAATATCACCCCTTGCGCCCCCATGCGGCGATGATGGACAAGGTACTGCAGCGCCGCCGCGGCCAACCACTGACCCTGGCCATCCTCGCTTTGGAACTGGCCAGACGCCTGTCCATACCGCTGGAGGGTGTGGGCTTCCCTGGCCATTTCCTGCTGCGCGTGCCGGGTGCCGACCACCTGCTCGATCCCTGTGGCGGCCGGCGCCTGTATCCCAGCGACTGCCGCGAATTGCTGGCGCGCCAGTTCGGCCCGCACCTGGCGCTGACAGCCGAGCACCTGCGCAGCGCCAGCCCGCTGCAGATACTGCAACGCCTGTCACGCAACCTGCGCCAACTGCACATCAGTAACGACAACCACCTGGCGGCGTTGATCGATGCAGAGCGGATCATGCAGTTGGGCCCGGTGCAGGTGAGCGACTACATGACTCGCGCCTCGCTCTACCATCATCTGGATTGCCCACAGGCCGAGCGCTTCGACCTGGAGCATGCATTGCTGCTGACGGAAGACCCGGTCCAGCGCCTGAAGCTGTCCGAGCGAATCGGCAAGCTTCCGGCGGCGAACCGTTCACTTCACTGAGCCGGGCTGTCCGGCTGCTGGGCGGGATGGGCCTTGGCGAACGCCGGGTGCGCGGCCGCCAGTGCGGCAACCCGCAGGATGCGCGGGAAGCTGGCGAGGTCGATGTTGAAGCGTTCGGCCGCGTACAACTGCGGGATCAGGTACACATCCGCCAGCCCAGGCGTGTCGCCAAAGCAGAAACCGTGATCGCCAATCAGTTGCTCCACTGCCGCGAGCCCTTGGCTGATCCAGTGGCCGATCCACTGGTTGACCTGCCCCTCATCCTGACCGGCCTGGCGCAGCCGGTTGAGCACACTGACGTTGTGCAGCGGATGAATGTCGCAACCAATGATGGCCGCCACCCCACGTACCTTGGCCCGTGCCTCGGCTGTGGCCGGCAGCAACGCAGGCTGTGGATAAACCTCTTCCAGGTACTCGATGATCGCCGGCGACTGCACCAGCACCTCACCACCGTCGGTGCGCAAGGCCGGTACGCGGCCCTGCGGGTTGACGGCTACATAGCCCTCGCCACGCTGCTCACCCTGCAGCAGGTTGACCGGCAGGGACTGGTAAGCCAGCCCCTTCAGTGCCAGGGCAATGCGCACCCGGTAGGACGAGGTGGAACGGTAATAGGTGTACAGCTCCATACCCCTGCCTCCTCAGTTGGCTGCGATGACCGTGCCGCGGCACTCACCGAAACCGATGCTGGCCACGCCGTCACGTGTGCAGCGGGCACGCAGGATGATTTCGTCGCCGTCTTCAAGGAATTTGCGCACCTCGCCGCTGGCCAGCTCGACCGGCAGTTTGCCGCCTTCGGTGATCTCCAGCAGGCTACCGAACGATCCCGGCGTGGCGCCCGACAGCGTGCCCGAACCGAACAGGTCACCCGGCTGCAGCTGGCAGCCGTTGACGCTGTGGTGCGCCACCAGCTGTGCCACGGTCCAGTACATGCTGCGGGTGTTGCTCAGAGTCAGGCGGTGCGGGGCAATGCCCTGCTCACGCATGCGCTCGGTCAGCAGCAGCACTTCGAGTTCGATATCAAATGCACCGCTGGCCTGGTCGCGCTTGTCCAGCAGGTACGACAGTGGCTGCGGGTCGCCCTCCGGGCGCTCCGGCTGGGCGCAGCGGAACGGTTCCAACGCTTCGGCGGTGACCACCCAGGGCGAAATGGTGGTGATGAAGCTCTTGGACAGGAACGGCCCCAGTGGCTGGTATTCCCAGGCCTGGATATCGCGCGCCGACCAATCGTTGAGCAGGCACAGGCCGGCTACGTGCTCGGCGGCATCGCCTACCGGAATTGCCTGGCCCATGTCATTGCCCTGGCCAATCCAGATACCCAGTTCCAGTTCGTAGTCCAGACGAGCGCAAGGGCCGAAGCTCGGCTCGGTGTGCCCGGCCGGCAGGGTCTGACCCTTGGGCCGACGCACGTCGGTGCCGGACGGGCGGATGGTGGAGGCGCGGCCGTGATAACCGATCGGCACGTACTTGTAGTTGGGCAGCAGTGGGTTGTCGGGGCGGAACAGTTTGCCCACGTTCTTCGCATGCTCGATACCAACGTAGAAATCGGTGTAGTCACCGATCTGCGCTGGCACGTGCAGTTGGCAGTCGCTGGCCGGGAGCAGCGCCGGCTTCAGGGCTGCCTGGTGTTCGCTGTGCTCGCCCAGCAGCACCTGCAAACGCTCGCGCAGGGCTACGCGGGCGTTGCGGCCCAAAGCGAAGAATGCGTTCAGAGCCCCGCCGCGGGTGGCTTCAACGGCGGCCTTGGACGCCCCGTCGAACAGCCCGGCGGCCAGCACCGCCTCCAGGTCGAGGATCGCGTCGCCGATGGCCACGCCACAGCGCCTGGCTTCACCCGGCCGGCTGAAGATGCCTAATGGCAGGTTCTGCAGGGGGAAGTCGCTGTGCCCGTTGGCGTGCTCGACCCAGCTACGGGCATTGGCAGAGTGGTTCATGGGTTATCTCCGGTTCGGGTTGAAGGTGCTCGGCAAAGTCGCCCAGCAACTATCGTAGTCGGCCTGCAGTTGCGGGCATTCAAGGGCTTGCAGGCTCGGGCGCAACACTTGGCTGGTCTCGAACATGAAGGCCATGGTGTTGTCGATCTTGTGTGGCGCCAGGTCAGCGGCAATGGCCTTTTCACAGGTTTCGGCGTCGGGGCCATGGGCACTCATCACCCCGTGCAACGAGGCACCACCCGGCAGGAAGCCCTCGGCCTTGGCGTCGTAGGCGCCATTGATCAGGCCCATGAACTCGTTCATCAGGTTGCGGTGGAACCATGGCGGACGGAAGGTGTTCTCGGCCACCATCCAGCGTGGCGGGAAAATCACGAAGTCCATGTTGGCCATGCCATGCACGCTGGTTGGCGAGGTGAGCACGGTGAAAATCGAGGGGTCCGGGTGGTCGAAGCTGACCGTGCCGATGGTGTTGAAGCGGCGCAGGTCATACTTGTACGGCACGTTGCTGCCATGCCAGGCCACAACGTCCAGTGGCGAGTGCTGCAGCTCGCAGGCCCAGTGTTCCCCCAGGAACTTCTGTACCAGTTGCACCGGGCCTTCGGCTTCTTCGTAGTGGGCCACGGGCGTGAGGAAGTCGCGGGGGTTGGCCAGGCCGTTGCTGCCGATCGGGCCCAGGTCCGGCAGACGCAGCGGCGCACCGTGGTTTTCCGCGATGTAGCCACGGGCCTGGCCGTCGAGCAGTTCGACGCGGAACTTCATGCCACGTGGGATCACCGCAATTTCCAGCGGTTCGACCTCCATCACGCCCAGTTCGGTGGCGATACGCAGGCGACCCTGTTCCGGCACCAGCAGTAGCTCACCGTCAGCGTTGAAGAACACCCGTTCCATGGACCGGTTGGCACGGTAGATGTAGATGCTCACGCCAGCCGGTTTTTCCGCTGCGGCGTTGGCGACCATGGGCAGCCAACCTTCGATGAAATCGGTCGGTTCAGCAGGAATCGGCTGCGGGCTCCAGCGCAGGCGGTTGGGGTTGATGCCACCCAGTGGCCCGCCGAGCGGCTGGCGCGCCAGGCGCTCGAAGCGTGGGTGCAAGGCAGAAGGGCGAATGCGGTACAGCCAGGTACGGCGCAGCTCGCTGCGGGTCATGGTGAACGCCGTGCCCGACAGCAGCTCGGCATACAGGCCATACGGGGCCTTCTGCGGGGAGTTCTGCCCGACAGGCAGCGCCCCGGGCAATGCTTCGCTGGCGAATTCGTTGCCGAAGCCGCTCAGGTAGTGAAGGTCGGGCGACGTGTCGCGGTTCATCGATGCCTCCGGGTTTTGTTTTTATCGTAATCAGATTACGAATAACGTAATTTGCTCCGTTCAAGGCGTCAAGCTATAAAGGCGACACGATAAACCCGGAACCTCCCCTCCCATGGCCAAAGCCAACGCCTCCACCGACACCGGCAAGCAGAAGGTCCGCTCGGCGGAAGTCGGCACCGATATCCTCAAGGCCCTCGCTGAACTCTCACCCTCGACGTCACTATCACGCCTGGCCGAGCACGTGCAGATGCCTGCGAGCAAAGTGCATCGCTACCTGCAGGCGCTGATCGCAAGTGGTTTTGCCGAACAGGATGCGGCCACCAACCATTACGGGCTGGGGCGTGAGGCATTACGGGTGGGGCTGGCGGCGTTGGGCAGCATCGATGTGCTCAAGGTGGCGGCAATGCCGTTGTCGCAGTTGCGAGATGAACTCAACGAAAGCTGCTTCATCGCCGTGTGGGGTAACCAGGGGGCCACGGTGGTAAGCATCGAACCTGCCGTGCGCGCGGTCACCGTGGTGACCCAGATCGGTTCGGTGCTGCCGTTGCTCAGCTCGTCCACCGGGCTGGTATTCGCCGCCTACCTGCCCGAGCGAGAAACCCAGGAACTGCGCGACAGGGAACTGGCCGCATTGCAACAAACCGCCAGTGACTACCACACACTGCTGGCCGGCATCCGCGAACAGGGCCTGCACCATGTGCATGGCCTGCTGATGCCGGGGGTGGATGCGCTGTCGGCGCCGGTATTCAACGCCATGGGGCAGATCGCCGCGGTGATGACCGTGGTCGGGCCGACGTCGATCTTCCATGCCGATGAACATGGGCCGGCGGCGCAGCGCCTGCTCACGGCCGCACGAACCGTGAGCTGGCGCATGGGTTACGCGGGCAACCCACACTGCGCTTCGACGTCTAGCGTTTCCTCCTCGACGAGCCAGAGCAGTTCCTGAGAGAAGCCGTCATAAAGGGCGGGCGCCACCTCACTCACCAGATCGCCGTAGTCATCGCATAGCCGCCCGATCACACGCGAGAATGCCGTGGGCTGAGACACCTCTGCCCGGGAAAGCACGGTGATGTATTTCTGTGCGGCACCGAACAGCCGCACCAAGACCCCCGTGGAAGCCACCGTTCCTGCAACCCCCGCCGCGAACGACAGCAAGGCGGCGGAACGGTCGCCATCGCTCCACGCGATGGCCCCGGTGACAAAGGACCTGGCCGCACAGAACAGCCCAACGGCCATAGCCGCCGGCGGAAACGGCACGGTGAGGATGCCGGCCAGTACGATCCCCCACTCCACCACCACGGCCGAAATACGCTCGGCAGCGTCGGCGCTGTCTTCAGCGGCTTCGTTGATCATCCGCCTGATACGTTTCTCCAGGTCCTGGACAGGATCCCCGATACGCCCGGTCTCCCCTATCGGCGGCCGCACGCCCCTGCCTCGGGCAACGGCTTCCAGCACCATCCCAATGCCATCGCCGGCGCGCAGTTGCTCTTCGATCAATGCGTTCAAGCGCGACTGGCTCGATAACGGTACGCGGTCTTGGCAATAACCTGCCAAGTCGTGCTCACGCCAAGTCCTTGCCAGCTCGCTGAGGGTCCGCAGCGTGGGGCCTTGCTCGATTTCTGGCAGATAGACCAAGGGCTCAAGCTCGCGGTCACGAGCATGCTTCAGCAGGTAGGCACCTTGAACAGGGCAATCGTCCATCCACAACGGATAAAGGTTGCACGCCGCGTCGATCGAGGTCCCCGAAAAGCTGTCGATCACCGACTCCAGCCACTGCGCATGGCGGCGCGACAAACTGCCCTGAAGTTTCTCGCTGAGCACGGCACGCCTGATCTTCAAAGCAAAGAGCGTGCGATAACACTGCCTGAGCCTTTCATATTCCGGCCTGGAGCGGTCAAGTAACTGGGCTTTCACTTCTTCGATGTACTTGTTGCCCAGGTCGGCAGCACGGATGTAGCTCCCCAGCAGCGCCGGGCTCAGGTGCGAGATATCCTGGCCGATAGCCGAGGTGATGCGGGCAAAACCGGAAAAATTGTAATACGTGGGGTACCCTTTGATGACGGTCTGCGTCAGTGTGCGAAAAGCATCCTCTTCCAGCGCTATCAATACCTGATCCGGGTTGATTGGGCCGCCGCGATTGCCCGGGTATGAATTGATCTTTTCCGTCACCTGTCGATGGGCGAAGGTGCGAAAGCTCGGCATATTCATCAGCGACTGATACCTGGCCTGCGCCAGCTTGAGCAGTTGGTCGATATCAACCAGTGCCTGCTGCTCGGTGCGACTGGCCTTGATGAACCAGCTTGGCGTGGTGGCCTGTTGATCCTCGATCAGGGCAAGGATCTTGCGCTTGGCCAGAGCTTTGAGCACATCCGGCCACTGCTTCGACGTGATCGGCGCGAGTGTCACGCTGTGCATGGACCAGTCGGTGGGCAGCATCTCGACCTTGCGCAAATGGCGTTTGAGCGAATCATGCTGGGCCCGCGAGCATTGCCCCAGCAGGTACTCACTGCCTACCGGCCACAAGGTCCAGCTACCGATTTCGAGCGCCATTTTTTCGAGTGAGTCGAAAAGATGAAAATCGCCTCCTGGTGCACCAGGGGCGTAGAGCAAGTACTGATCGCCCTGCACCAGGCACAGCAGGTCCTTCAAGGGCGTTTGCGCACCATCGAGGCAAACCAGACCGGCGCTGATGACATTGGCCTGCATTTTCCCCAGGCGTGCGTGGTGCAACAGATCGAACGCCGCCGGGTGAAAACCCTGATGACGAGCGGCCTGATTGGCCAGCGCCAGGCGTGCATCAAGCACCTCACACAGTGCGGCCATGGTCAGAGTGTCGTCATAGAGCGTACGGATCTGCTTGACGTAGTTCACGCGCAAATCCAGTTTTTCGATCATGCTCTGGATAGAGGTACTCCCCAACAATGAACGGTGCCGCTCACCCAGGACTTCGACCTTGAGCTGGCCCCCGCTGTAGCCACCACTCAGCGCCCAATCGAGCAGGGTGTGTTTCATCGCCTGCTCAGGGTCATCGACGTGACTGACACGCAGTCGTACCTGCTCGGGGTCGATATCCAGGCCAAGGGCTTGCTTGACCTGTTTCTTGGCGAAGCTGCGCAGGTCGCGCCATTGCGCCAGACGCTCGGTGCAACGCTGCTCCTTCACCTGCAGGTCATCTTCCAGTTGTCGATAGGCTTGCAGTTCCTCGCCCTGCATGAACCGCCGCCATTCGGGCAGCAGGCTGGTGCGGTACGCTCGCACATGCCGCGTCGCACGTTTCTGCAGCGCAGCCACCAGAGGCTCAAGCCGAGCCGCACTGTCGAGCTGGGCCAGACGCCGGGCGTCATCGACCTTGATCCTCAGGCTGCGCTGGGTGGCCTTAAGCTGGATAGCCTGCAGATCACGGATGAAATACCTGTGAAGTGGCACCTGCAGCGGCACGAAATCGAGTGTCAAACCCTCCGTAGACAACGCCGCTCGCTCTTGCGAAGACAACAGCCAACGCAACGGGCTGCCTTCAGCAAAGGCAGGGGCGAGTGCGCTGGCTGCGCGCGCGCGTTCAGTGTCGAACCAGCAACCGCTGGCCAGGCTGTAAATCAGAAAATCCGCAGGTGCGTCCGGGTTCTGTTCGAGGTCATGACGGCTGGCGACGACACCCGGCAAACGAAAACGCAAATCTCCGGCAACCAGGTACACCTCATGCTTGTTTGCGTCCCCGTCCTGTTCGAGGGCCTCGATACCGGCTTCCCAGGCCTTGAACGTAAGGGCCTTGAGGCGCGTTTCGGCAAACATCAGCTGGATCAAACGGGACGCCAGGGTAAGTGGTTTCAAACTTAATCTGGACTGTTGCTCCCACCACTGGTCAAGCACCGCCTGCCTTTGCGGCACGAGCGACTCGACAACCGCCAACGGTAAACGCTTCTGCTCGGTGAACTGTTGCCGATGAGCCTCCGGGATCAGGCTGGCCAGTTGCGCAACCGTAGCCATCAGTTGTTGCAGCTCCTGGGCGTGAGCCATCATGGCCTTCACCTGTTCTTTCACAGAGCGTGCACCTGTGCACCCTTCACCGAAATCAGGGCTGCCGAGATTGAAATCGAAAGACATGAACTGTGCTCCAAAATTACCGAAGCAGCAGAGTGAACGGATGATAAAGGCAATAGCGCTGGGAAGCTTACCCCGCACTTGGCACTGTTGCCTGATACGTAACGGTGAATGTCGACAGAAGCTATTTTTCCTGACGGATCAAGCGCTTATTCTTGACTCACTGGCCGGCTTGAAGGGCTCTCCCCCCCGCCTTTCAAGCCTGCCAGGTTCACCGACGTAGATTTTGAAGCTCCTTGATCTGACGTCTCGATTGGCCGCTGCGGCTTGCAGCGGCCTTTTTTTTGGCGTCTGAACATGCACCCTGGCTGCCAGGTGGCCGGCGCTGAAGCCTCGTCATGACCACGCCACTTTTGGCGGGTAGAAGCTCAGCGGCTGCTCACGAAAGGCCAGGTAGTGGCGCAGCACCTGCACCGGCGCTTCAGTATGCGGGTAATGGCCAATGCCCAGTAACTGCACGGTGTCCGGCTCCGGCACCAGTTGCCGGTAGCGCTCAAGCATGTGCGCGCCGGAAAGCGGGTCGACCACGCCATTGATCAAGCGCAGCGGCACGCCTTTACGTTGCATCGCCCCGACCCAGCGTTCGCGGTGCAACCTGCGCTCCGGCATGTAGCCCACCAGCTTATGCAGGATGCGCGTGCCCCGGTTGGCAGCGATCAGGCTCCAGAAATCATCCAGCGCGCTTTCACTGGGATGGGTGCAAGGGCCATACACCTGCATCACATTACGCACCAGGTCGTCACGCCCGAACGAGCGCCCGACCAGCCAGCCAAACCGGCTGAGCAGCAGCTTCTGGATCAGTAGCATGCGGCAGCTTTCGGGGAACAGCCCGCTGTTGAGAAACACGCAACTGGCGATGTCGGCACGCTGCTCATGGTGTCGCGCCAGCAGTTCCTGAGCCACGCTGCCGCCGTAGTCGTGGGCCAGCAGGTGCACGGGCTGCGCGACCTGCAGATGGGCAAGCAATGCCTGCTGCAAGTCTGCCTGCTCCATCAGGCTGTAAGTGTGATCGACAGGCTTGTCCGAATCACCAAAGCCGAGCATGTCGCAAGCGATCACCCGGAAACGTTGGCTCAGAGGGCCCCACAGGTAGTGCCAGTCCCAACTGGCGGTGGGGAAACCGTGTAACAGAAGCAGAGGCTCTCCTTGCCCTGCGGTCCAGTAGCGGATGCTCTGGCCCCGGAACATGAAACTCTGTGCCCGGGTACGCCAGACGCACAATGGAATCTCGGCCATAGGCATCAGTTGGGTCCCGGTGTAGTGGTATTGGCGGAATAGGGCAAGGCTGCGGTCATTGCATGTCACCTCGGCACTTACATGTGCTCTCTATGTCGAGGCAAAGTCTAGCCAGCAGCCCATTGGCTGGAACTTGCGTTGCCAGCCAGCTTGATGACTGAGCGAGTCAGTGGCACGAACGGTCAGAGCAGCAAGGCCAACAACGGCGCCGCGAACAGGTTGAGCAGCCCGGTCAGGACCATCACCAGGCCGGCCACCGAGCCTTCCTCACGGCCCACTTCCTGCGCCCGGCTGACCCCGGCACCATGCGCGCCAACACCGAACAGCGCCCCCCGTGCCAACGGCGTACGCAGCGGCAGCCAACGCAACAGCACACCGCCGAACATGGCACCGAGCACGCCGGTGAACATCACGAACACCGCGGTCAGTTCTGGCACCCCACCCAGGTCATGGGCCAGGGGCATGGCAAATGGCGTGGTGATCGAGCGCGGCACCAGCGACAGGCTGGTTGCGCTGTCCAGCGCCAACAGGTGCGCCAGCCCCCAGGAGCTGGCGATCGAGGCACTGCTGCCGGCTACCATGCCCACCATCAGGGCCGGCCAATGGCGCGCCAGCATGGCCCGCTGCTGCCAGATCGGCACCGCGAAGGCGACAGTCACCGGGCCGAGCACGCCCATCAACCAGTGGGTGTTGCGCGCATACTCGGCATAGGCCGTATGCAGCGGCACGGCCACAGCCAGCAGCAACACCGGCACCAGGATCAACGGCGACAGCAGGTAGCGCTGGCTACGCCGATACAACCAACGGCTGCCCAGGTAAGCCAGCAAGGTCAAGGCCAACCAGAACAGCGGCATGGGTTCAAGGCTCACGGCGCAGCCTCCAGCGGCACACCATCTCAACAGTCATGGCGGTCACTATCATCACCATCAGCGTGCTCACGGCGATCACCAGCAAGATGCGCCAGCCCTCTTCACGGATCAATGCGCCATAGTCGAGCAGGCTCATCAGCGCCGGGATGAAGAACAGCAGCATCTCAGCCATCAGCCAGCCGGCCCCCAATTGCAGCATGGCCGGTTTGAGCACACCCGAAGCGAACAGTATCAACAGCAGTGCCAGGCCCATCACACCACCGGGGATCGGCCAGCCCAGCCAACTGGCAATCTGACCACCAAGCAGGAACAGCGCACAGAGAACCGCCAGCTCGACAAGCAGGCGCAGGGCTTTTTTCAATAATGCAGGTTTCATGGCGGGGTTCCTCGACAGGCCCTCATTTTAGGATTTGGCTGCCTAGGCCAGAAGCGAATTGTTAGACTGCTCGCCATTCCAAAATGGAATTCGAAGCATGGAATTCAAACAACTGCGCAGCTTCATCGAAGTGGTGTACCGTGGCGGTTTTACCCAGGCGGCACAGACCCTGCACATCAGCCAGTCGGCCGTGAGCAAGCAGGTGGCCCAGCTTGAGCAAGATGTGGGCCAGCCGCTGCTGGAGCGCCAGGCGTCGCACCTGCACCTGACAGCTGCCGGGCGCATCGTGCTGGAGCGTGGCGAAGCCCTGCTGCGCCAGCGCCAGGCGCTGCTCAACGAGCTGGACGATCTCAGCCAGATGGAGCGTGGCGAACTACGCCTGGGCTTGCCGATGCTTGGCAGCGACACGTTGTTCGCCGGCTTGTTCGCCGAGTACCGGCGACGCCATCCGAACATCGCCATCCAGCTGCTCGAAGGCGGCAGCCGCAGCGTCGAACAGGCCGTCAGAAGTGGCGAACTGGAACTGGGCGGCTGTTTGACGCCCACCGACGAGGCATTCGACTACCAGCCCTTCTGCAACGAACCGCTGGATGCCTTGCTGCCGGCTGGCCATGCCCTGGCGGGCCTGGACGCCGTGGGCCTGGGGCAACTGGCCGATACACCGTTCCTGCTGTACCAGCGCAGTTTCGTGCTCAACGACCGGCTGCTGAAGGCGTGCCAGCAGCAGGGCTTCACCCCCAAGGAAGGCGGGCGCAGCGGCCAGGCGGATTTTTTGGCGGCGCTGGTGGCGGCGGGCCAGGGCGTGGTGATGCTGCCCCGGGTGGTGGCAAAAGCGCTGGAGCGCCCCGGGGTGGTGCGTGTGCCGTTGCATGCGCAGGAGGATTTGCGTTGGGATATCGCGTTTATCTGGCGGCGCGGCGCCTACCTGTCACGGGCGGCGCAGGCGTGGTTGGCCTTGTTGCGCGAGCCCCACGGCTAACACGCCTGCACAGGTGCCGGGTCAGGCGTTCAGTGCGCTCACCAACTCAGCCAGCCAAGGCTCGGCATCCGCTTCCGGGGTCACCGTCTCGCTCGCATCCAGGCGCAGCATTGGCTGCACTTCGCGCACGCCCAGTTCGGCGAACAGCTCACGCATCTGCTCGCCACCCCCGCAATAGGTATCGCCGTAACTGGAGTCGCCCAAGGCGATCACCGCGCCAGGCAGGCCGCGCCAGGCCGCGGGCAGTGTGTCGCGAAGGGTGCTGTACAGCGGCATGAGGTTGTCCGGCAGCTCACCCATGCCGGTGGTAGAGGTCACGGCCAGCAAGGCGTCGGGGGCAAAGCCCTGAAGATCCTGAAGGGTGGCACGCGCAGCATGCCAGGCCTCGAACCCCGCCGCCTTGAGCAGCGATTCAGCATGACGGGCGACTTCTTCGGCGGTGCCATAGACCGAGCCGGAAATAATGGCGACTTTCATCGGGTAGAGGATTCCGAAACTGAGTGAAAACGTAGGATACTAGCATTCAACGCTGGCAAAAGGCCGCCGTTACCCACGTCGCCATCTTCCGTTTTTCTTTACCAATGGCCCGGACATGATCAACGCGCAATTGCTGCAATCGATGGTCGATGCGTCCAATGACGGCATCGTGGTTGCCGAAAAGGAAGGCGACGACACCATCCTGATTTACGTGAACGCCGCTTTCGAATGCCTCACTGGCTACAGCCGTGACGAGATTCTCTACCAGGATTGCCGGTTCCTGCAGGGTGACGACCGTGACCAGCTTGGCCGCGCACGCATCCGCAAGGCCATGGCCGAAGGCCGCCCATGCCGCGAGGTACTGCGCAACTATCGCAAGGATGGCAGCGCCTTCTGGAACGAGCTGTCGATCACGCCGGTAAAGAGCGACTTCGACCAGCGCACCTACTTCATCGGCATCCAGAAGGACGTCAGCCGCCAGGTCGAACTGGAACGGGAGCTGGCAGAACTGCGCGCTCGTCCGAAACCCGACGAACGCGCCTGAACCAAGTCCGCCACGCACGGTCAATTCCGTTGAAGAAATCGCCACCACCGAGTTCGATCATGCAAGCAGACGCGCTCCTGACCCAGGACGAGCTGGATTTCATACAGAACATGCAGCATTCGCCGCAACTTAACCTGGCTGACACCATGTCGAGCCTGCTGGTCAATGGCGACCGCCGCATACAAAGCTTGCTCACCCGGTTGGTGGCTAACGAGCAGGTGACCTTGCAGGCCCAGTTCAACAACCAGCAGATCAGTTTTCCCCTGCAGCTGGTAGAGGACGAGTTCCACGCCCTGCACCTGCAGCTGGGATCACCGGAAATCTACGAAGACGGCCCCATGCTGCGCCCATGGCGCTTGTCGCTGGACCAGCCGAGCGCACTGCTCGATGCCCATGACGAGGCAAGTGGCCTGTGGGTGCGCGAGATTTCCTTCAAAGGCGTGCTGCTGGAAGTCCGTGATTTGCCAACAGCCCCCGCCCGCTTCGAGCTGCGCTTCGCCCCGGGCGGCATCACCCCGATCGAACTGCATGGTGTGTTGGGCCGGCGCATCGGCACGGACCTGGCTGCCTACGACCTCGGCCAAAGCCCAGCCGAAGAAATCGAACGCCTGCGCGACTACATCCTCCAGGCCCACCGCCACGCCCACCCCGAACTGCACACTCAAGTATCGAGCTGACGGGCCAGAAACTGCCGCAAGCGCTGACGCATCACACTGCCCTGCGCGCCCAGGCAGGCTACAGGGCTGCCAGCCAGGCTGTCCTGTACCGCTTCCGCCGCTTCACCGGCCAGTAACAATGGGCATTCCAGCATCGATGCCAGGCGCTTGAAGTGCCGGGCGAGTTCTGCTGTGGGGGACTGATGGGAAAACAGCACCAGGGCGTCCGGCTTCAGCCGTTCGCAGACCAGCGCAAGCTCTTGCAGCGGCTGCCCGTTAGCCAGTGGGATCACGCGTGTTTCGTCGCTGCCCAGTATCAGGCTGGTTACCAGCAACTCAAGCTCATGGCACTGCCCCGGCAATGGCGCCAAGAGCACGGTGCGGCTACACGGCACACGGGCCAGCTGCAAGCGGGCGAAAACCCGACCGCGCAGGAACTGGTCATAGAACAGCCATTCGCTGGCCTGCCCATAGCCGCCTTGCCGAACGACCATGTCATGCCAAACCGGCATGAACACATCGGCGAAAACCTGGTCCAGGGTGCTGGCCGCGAACACCTCGTCATAGAGGCGATTCAGGCTCGCCACATCGAAGTGTTGTACCGCCAGGCGAATCTGGTTTTGCCAGCGCAGGCAGGCGTCCACCGCGCCGCCAGCCTGCCCGGAGAGCGCATTGTCGCGAGCGAGAATGCTGCCCACCTTGCTGACCGCCACGCCGCGCTCCAGCCAACCGAGGATACGGCGGATTTCATCGATATCAGCCAGGGAATACAGGCGGTGGCCACTGTCGGTACGGATGGGCTGGATCAGCCCATAACGGCGTTCCCAGGCGCGAAGGGTCACGGCGTTGACACCGGTCAAGCGTGACACTTCACGAATCGGAAACAGCTCCTGCTGCTCGAAACTCGCATCGATCACCGGTTTACGTCCCTGCTCGTTCATCTGCACGAAGTACCCTGAGTGCGTAAAAACTGTGCACATAGCTTACTACGACCGTGTCGGTCTGTTGGACCCACCGTTTGCCAGCTGATAGTTGCCGAGGAACGCAACTTCGCGATAATGCGTGCCCGATTCTTGCATGCACGACTGCGTCGCCCACCACCCCGGGCCACACAGCCAAAGGGCCAGCTACCCGCCAGCCCCGTTGCCAGGAGATACACAATGTCTACCCCACCCGTCACCCTCATGGTGTCGCGCCGCGCCGCCCATGGCCGCTACCAGGACCTGCTGGCCTGGCTGCACGAAGGCGAACAGCTGGCCACCGACTTCCCTGGCTACCTCGGCTCGGGCATCCTTGCCCCGCCCCGGGATGGCGACGAATTTCAGATCATCTTCCGCTTCAGCGACGAGCCGACGCTGCATGCCTGGGAGCACTCCGCCTCTCGCCGCGCATGGTTACAACGCGGCAACGGTCTGTTCGAACGCCCCAAAGAGGCGCGCGTTAGCGGTATCGACGACTGGTTCGGCACCAACACGGTGCGGAAACCGCCACGCTGGAAGCAGGCCGTGGCCATCTGGCTGGCGTTTTTCCCAGTTTCGCTGGCCTTCAACCTGCTGTTCGGCCATTGGTTGACGGCACTCGACCTCGTGCCCCGGGTACTGCTCAGCACCCTGGCCCTGACGCCGGTCATGGTGTACCTGTTCATCCCGCTGACCACCTGCCTGCTAGCCAGTTGGCTGCATGCCTCCCCGGCCACTGCCGGCGCCTTGCGCAGCCGCTGAGGCCAGGCCATACAACAGGGAAACAGTTCGGGTATGCTGGGTGGCAACCAAAGGACAGACAAGTTGACCACCCCGAACATGAACAGCCCCATTCTCGTTACCGGAGCCAGCCAGCGCGTCGGGCTGGCCCTGGCCCTCGAACTGGCACAGGCCGGCCATACGGTGGTCAGTGCCAGCCGCAGCATCCAGCCGCAGGCAGCCCACCCCAACATCGTGCAGTTTCAGGCCGACCTGTGCCAGGCGGGCGACCGCCAGGCGCTGATCGATCACCTGCACGATCGTTACGACGGACTGCGCGCCATCATCCACAACGCCTCGCTATGGCTCGACGACGGCCTCGACAACCTCGAGACCATGTTCCGCCTGCACGTCGAAGCGCCCTACCACCTCAACCTGGCCCTGGGCGACCTGCTGGCCAAGGTGGAAAAGGCCGACATCATCCACATCTGCGACGAAACCTCCTCGCGCGGCAGTAAAAGCCACATCGGCTACGCCGCCACCAAGGCCGCGCTGCAGAACATGGTGCTGTCATTCGCCGAAAAATATGCGCCCAAGGTGCGTGTGAACGGTATCCTGCCCGGGCTGCTGATCCTCAAGGAAGGGGGTGACGACGCCTACCGCCAGCAAACCCTGAAAAAGGCCCTGCTGGAGTTCGAACCCGGCGCCGGCCCGCTGATCGAGACCGTCAAGTATCTGCTCGCCAGCCAGTACAGCACCGGCAGCCAGGTGGTCATCAACGGTGGCCGCCACCTGAAGAACCGCATGACTTGAGAGAAGACCATGACCCCACAGCAACAGCTCGAGCTCGAGGCCGCCGCGTTCCGGCGCCTGATCGAACACCTGCAAAAGCGCACCGATGTACAGAACATCGACCTGATGAACCTGTCCGGTTTCTGCCGCAACTGCCTGTCCAAGTGGTACAAGGCCGCCGCTGACGAGCGTCAGCTGGACCTGAGCCTGGATGATGCCCGCGAAGCGGTGTACGGCATGCCCTACGCCGAGTGGAAAGCCCAATACCAGAAAGAAGCCAGCGCCGAACAACAAGCGGCGTTCGAAAAAGGAAAACCTCGTGACTGACCTGAATACCCTGCGCGCAAGCCTGGCCAGCGGCCAACATGTATTTGCCGATACCTTGGCGTTCATTGCCGACAACTACAGCTACCAGCCGCAGGCCTTCAACAACGGCGGCGTAGAGAATGCGGCAGGGCAGAACGAAGGTTCGTGCAAAACCCTGGGCCTGGCCTTGCTTGAAGGGCTGAGCGACCAGGAAGCACTGCTGGCCTTCGGCGAACACTACCGTGATGTGCTGGCCACGCCTGAGGGCAGCGACCATGGCAACATCCGTGCACTGATCAAACACGGTCTGGCGGGTGTGAAGTTTGCTGCGCAACCGCTTGCGCGCAAGGCTTGAGATTGCCGGGGCCGCTTTGCGGCCCCACGATCCCGCGCCCACCCTCAATCCATGATGGTGCCAGGCCCCCCGCCTTCCAGCCTCCCCTGCCGCAACCACTGCAAGGCCACCGGCCACAGGCTTTCGCGAAACCGGTCATGGAAAAACGCGAAATGGCCAATTTCCTCGGCCGAGATATCCACAGGTGCAATGCGCAGGTGCTTTCGCTCGGCCCCCTGTAGATAACCCAACAAACGCTCGGTCGCCGCCACGGTCCCGAAAGGGTCGTCCGTCAGACTGATGGCCAGCGTCGTCGCACGCACCTGGGCGAACGGTAGCGCCGCCAACGCCCGCCCGCTGGGGCGGTGCTCATAACGTGGGGTACGCGTGCTCCAGTCGTGCACCACGCCGGACGGCGTGTCTTCCAGCCAACCCAGGCGCTTGCCGGGAAAATAGCCGAATACCCGGGTCAGCAGCGGCATGACCACATGCCACTTGCCGAACAGCTGCCAGCGCTGGTTGGCCGCGTAGTCGCGCCAGTAGGCGAACTGCGCGCCAACCATCACGACCCGACGGATCTGGCCAGCCGACGGTGCCAGGCCTACTGCACAACCGCCGAAACTGTGCCCCACCACGTCCACCGGCTGACCTGGAAAATGCGCTGCCGCATGCGCCAGCATGGCTTCGAAATCCAGCCGGCCCCAGTCGCTCCAGGAGGCCTGGAAACCACGCAGCGACGCCGGCCGGGATTCGCCGATGCCACGGTAGTCGTAGGTCAGCACATCGCAGCCGTGGGCGAACAGGTAGTCGGCAAAGCGGGCGTAATAGCGGCAGCGTACCGAAGTGGCAGCGTTGATGATCACCAGCGGGCGCTGGGGGTCAGGTTGGGCGTGGCGCCAGCAGAAGCCGCCGAGGCGGTAGCCGTCGGCCGCGGGGTGGCGAAACGGGGTAGCAGGTTGGGTGAGGCTACTCATGGCGCATTCCCTGTCGTTGTGCGCCAAAACTAGCAAATATTTTG
>NZ_JBAMDI010000086.1:0-47640 GCF_036961695.1 Pseudomonas sp. CGJS7
TCATGGCCTGCGCCAGCAAGTGTTGCTGGCAGCGCGTGAGGCCAATGCCGAGAAAGCACTGGGGTTGTTGGCGGCGCGCTATCGAATCACCGAGCAGGCCATTACGGAAAATCTATTTAGCCAGGAGGTGCAGCGGTATTTGAAGAGCGGCATGGCGCAGGTTGAAGAGATGAAAGCGTTGCGCATCTCGGGTAGCCGCACGGTGTCCATCGAGCTGACCACCACTGCGCGGGTGAAACCCAACTTCCTTGGGTTGCTCACCTCCGGCGGTGGTGGTGGTTTAAACGCGGGGATGCTGTGGTTCAACATCTTATCGCTCAAGACGGCCTACAACAGCCTGCAGAAGAGCGATGCACCGGAATACACCCTAGGGTTCGCCTCATCTGTTTTCGGGGTGATTGGTGCAGCGGCGGCAACGTTGGTCAGCGTACGGGCAACGCAAAAGGCCGTCATGCTGAGATTAAGTGCCACAGCGCCGGGCATGGCCTTTGGTAACGGTCTAATCAAGCTCCTAGGAAGTAATTTGTTCGCAAGGTTGGCCGGCTACCCGGCTATTTTCCTAGGGTTCGCCTCTGACTATAAAAAATCCCAAAGGCAGAAGATGCACGGTAATACTGCCGCTTCTGATTTAACTTTCTATGGCGGGGGCGCGGTCGCAATAGGCTCCGTCTTGGTATTAGAAGGTGGATTAGCTATTGCAGGCGCCACAACACTTATCCCTTTTGCAGGATGGGCTGCAGCTGCAGTAGTCCTATTAGGTGCTGCGATCATAGCTGGAGGCATCTACCTCCATGCGAAAGCCACCGAACACCTTCACACCCCTATAGAGCTATGGGCCAGTCGAAGTATATTTGGGAACCGTCTCAATGATGGCGAAAGCCGACCAGACATAATTTTAGATACCGACAAGAAACTTCCAACTTTCGTCAACATTAAAGACGAAATCAACGCTTGGCACCAGGTATTTTACTCACCCTCGCTGCTTTCAAAAAACGAGACAAAACTATTTGACCTAGGGCATCTGGACAGCAAATGGACTGACTTAAACACATGGACTACTCCGAACTGGACTGCCATCACACACAATCAAGTTTCTAGCATCCCCCCCACTGCTGAGTTTACAGTCCTCCTACGGGGATTTCTATTGGGCCAGAGCGAATGGCAAGCCAGCCTTAGTAGCCAACTCGAGAACAGTGGCATATCTATATTACCAGCCACACCAGACTGCTATGAAATTAGGGGTGGTCTGATACTCCACTTCAAGAATCAAATTCGAAACCACCGCCACATTAAACTAAACATCAAATATCTGCCAAATCTAGGTTTAGATGAACAAGCAGGCTCCTCCCAGACATTCAAACTTGAGGGACGATAATGGCCATTTCATGGATTTTCACACCCTCCGCACGCTCTCAGTTCACTCCACACATCTCAAGCCAACTATCAACCATAAACAAACATCACTTATCCCTCGTAAACCCATGGGTATCCGACTCCGTATTCATGGGAAAATTATACACCGCCATGACATTAGGGTTAGCAGCTTATATCTACCCGGACATTATAGATGCGGATTTTAGAAAGTCCGCGCTAGCGGACCTTCACTCACTCGCACAATACGTTATTGCACCACTAATATTTACACCATTCATTGCCTACAGGATATTCTTCATAAAAAACCTATCAAACATCTACCTCAATCGCGCAACTGGAAAAATCCTATATCAACGCAACAAAAAACTTATCTCATTCGATTGGACCAATATCAAGGGAGGGGTATTTAAGCGCACAGAGTTCGGTGGTTCATCCTTCAGCACTAGCTATGCACTTGCCTTTGCCCCGCCTAGGAAGGATGGTAGCCTCCACAAAAAAGACTGCCTCTGGGTCGACAGCAACGAACCCACCGAACCCGGCGTCAAGCATGTGGCCGAGGTATGGGAATACCTCCGCCACTTCATGGACCACGGCCCGGACAAACTCCCCCCGCCCGGTGAGCCCAACTGGTGGCACAAGCCATTGCACGCCATCTGCCTGACCCCGGCAGAAGCCTGGCGCCACTATGCCCCCTGGCGAACCGGCGAGCCCGGTGAAATGCAGGGTAAAAAGAACTGGCAATTGCCGTTCTGGGCCGTGCTGTTTCCCTACAACCTCTCCGTCGCCCTCTGCTGGTATGGCATCTGCCGCCTGTTCAACGTCCGAGCAGCGCCACCGCCTCCCGAAGCATTTGAGGAAGCCCCCATTCAACCCGGCAAAAGGAAGCGCAAATGAAACCCATCGTACTGGTAGGCCATCGTCATAGCTGCCCGCTCCATGGCGAAGGCACTGTGGAATCCGGCGCAAGTGCAACATTCGTGGATGGCAAGGCCGTCGCTCGTATGGGCGATCGCATCAGTTGTGGCGCCGTTATCGAAACCGGCGCTGCCTGCACGATCATCGAGGGCCAGCCCGCAGCAAGGGAGGGTGACACTACCAGTCATGGAGGGACCTTGATCGAGGGGGACCAGGGTTGGCTCATTGATTGAAAGCCACTACCGGCCACCGAGCCGGATGCTGAAGCCTGACAGTCAACAGGTTTGGGCCGTCCAGCGGCCCAAAAGGCGAGCAAAGCCACCTTTCCAGGTGACCCGTTCTCACATTCATGGCGCCAGCCCGCAAACTGCGCCATGTCTGCGTCAATCCAGCACTGGCCGAAGCAACGCCTGCGCCTCATACAGGGTCGGTAAATACCGCAACCGTATCTCATCAATACTCAACCGCGATGCATGAGTAGTTATGGTCAGCGTGGCTTTCAACTGGCCGGCCCGCCCCAGCAATGGCACCCCCAGCACCCGCATACCGATTTCATATTCCTGATCAACGATACAGAACCCCTGCCCCTTCACGCGCTGTAGCTCAGCGTCCAGCTGCGCCCGGTCTGTCAGTGTGTAGGGCGTCAACGCCCGCAGCGGGTGACGGGCAAAGTATTCGTCCCGCTCCCCCTCATCCAGCCAGGCCAGCCAGATTCGCCCGCTGGCCGTGCAATACATGGGTACCCGCGAGCCCGGCCTGATCGACAAAGACGCCACATGGCTATACCGGCTACGCACCAGATGGATGATCTCATCGCCATCGCGGGTACCCACCGATACGTGCTCCTGGGTCTGCCGCGCCACCTGTTCAACAATCGGCCGCAGCATGCGCGGCAATTGCGCCGAGTCCACATAAGCCTGGCCGATACGCAAGGCCTTGGGGGTCAGCCAGTACTCACGACTGTCTGTTTCGGCAAAGCCCTCATGCACCAAGGTCAGCAGAAACCGCCGCACCGCACTGGGCGTAAGGCCAGATAACCTGGCCGCCTGCGGCACACTCAGACGCGGCTGCTCGGCGCTGAACAGTTGCATCAGCGCCAGGCCTTTCTGCAAGCCTGCGATCAGGTCACGGGGATGGATGACGGGTGTGTTCATGCATTCGACTCGCTACCAGAGGCATAAAAACAGCCGATTACTGTGATAACCGGATCATGACTGCGATTATCGCATTAAGTGGCCGCTTGGCGCATTGTTGCTCACGCCCCTCTGCCTCACCCTTGGCGCCATAACAACGCCAATAAGGAGGTAAGCATGATTCGAGGTTCCACTGAACTGGTCGCCATCGTCGGTTCGCCCATCGCCCAGGTGAAGTCCCCGCAAAACTTCAACACCTGGTTCAACCACAACAACTGCAACCTCGCCATGCTGCCCATCGACCTGCACGAGGCGGCGCTGGACAGCTTTGCGGGAACCCTGCGTGGCTGGCAAAACCTGCGCGGTTGCGTGGTCACCGTGCCTTACAAGCAGGCGCTGGCCAACCGCGTGGACGGCCTGAGCGTGCGCGCAGCTGCCCTGGGTTCGGTCAATGTGATACGCCGCGAGCGCGACGGACGCCTGCTGGGCGACAACGTGGACGGCGCCGGCTTCCTCGGCGCTGCGCACAAGCATGGCTTCAAGCCGGCGGGCAAACGGGCACTGGTGATCGGTTGCGGCGGTGTTGGCAGTGCCATTGCCTATGCACTGGCTGAGGCAGGGACCGCCAGTATTACCCTCAGCGACCCCAGCACAGCACGCATGGGTGCTGTATGCGAACTGCTCGGCAACGGCTTCCCCGGGCTTACGGTCAGCACACAGTTCAGTGGGCTGGAAGACTTCGACCTGGTGGCCAACGCGTCCCCAGTCGGCATGGGCACCCGCGCAGAGCTGCCGTTGTCCGCCGCCCTGCTGGCTACCCTGCTGCCAGACACTCTGGTTGCCGACGTGGTCACCTCACCCGAGATCACCCCGCTGCTGAACCGCGCGCGGCAAGTAGGTTGCAGGATCCAGACTGGCCCGGAAATGGCCTTCGCCCAACTGGGCCACCTTGGCGCCTTCATGGGCGTCACGCCGTTGGAGATCTGAGGCCATGACGACTCTGGAGCACACACACAACAGCTTCGACCTGGTTGTGCTGGGCAGCGGTGCCGGTGGTTTTGCCGCTGCCGCCACCGCGGCCCGCCGTGGGCTGAAGGTGCTGATGGTGGAAAAGGCCGAACGCTTTGGCGGCACCTCGGCGATTTCTGGCGGCGCGGTGTGGCTGTACGGCACCGACCAAGCCCGTGACGCCGGCGCCAAGGATTCCCCCGAGGCAATGCGCACCTACCTCAAGCAGGTCATCGGCGACGGCTACGACCCCGCCTTGGGCGACGCCTTCATCGAGCATGGCCACCAGGCGCTGCGCTGGCTGGAGCAGAACACCGAACTGCGTTATGCCCTGCGCCCACTCTCGCCCGACTATTACCCGGATGCACCCGGCGCCACTCAGTTCGGCCGGGCGCTGGAAATGGTCGAGTACGACGGCAAGCGCCTGGGCACACGCTTCAAGGACCTGCAGATGCCACCACCCGGCATGCTGCTGTTCGGCGGCATGATGGTCAACCGGGTGGATATCCAGCATTTCCTCAGCATTCGTCGCTCACCCAGGTCGCTGTGGCATTGCCTGAAGTTGATGGCGCGTTACGCGCGCGACCGCCTGCAGCACCCACGCGGCACCCGGCTTACCACCGGCAACGCATTGATCGCCCGCCTGGCCACCAGCGCCTTCGCCCACGGCACGCAGTTGTGGTTGCGCAGCGAAGCCGTGGAGCTGATCGCCGAGCACGGCGTGATCACGGGCGTGGTCGTACAGCGCGAAGGCCGACGTGAGCGGGTAATGGCCCGTGGTGGCGTGGTGTGCGCCATGGGCGGATTCGCAGCAGGCGCAATGGCCGCCGACTACCGCCCGGCTCAAAAGGCGCCGCACCTGACCCTGTCACCACCGGCCAACGACGGAGCCGCCCTGCGCCTTGCCCAGGCCGTGGCAGCAGCCGAGGGCGAGGGCCTGGCGGCCAACTTCTTCTGGGCACCGGTTTCCGAACTGCGTCATGCCGATGGTGAACGTGAGCGCTTCCCGCACCTGGTCACCGACCGCGCCAAGCCGGGCGTGATTGCGGTAGACCAAACCGGGCGGCGCTTCGTCAACGAGTCCGACTCCTACCACCACTTCGTGCACACCATGTTCGCCAAAGGCATTGCCAGCTGCTGGCTGGTCTGCGATGCCGAGGCAATGAACCGCTACGGGCTTGGCCTGGCGCGGCCCAAGCCCGTCAACAACCAGGCGTTGATCGACGCAGGCTACCTGTATCGCGCCACCACATCGCAGGCACTGGCCCTGGCCATCGGTGTCGATCCACAGGTGTTTGCGCAAACACTTGCACAGTTCAACAGCGATGCCGGCAATGGCATCGACCGCGCCTTTGGCAAAGGCGGCAACAGTTACAACCGCTACATGGGCGACCCACAACATACGCCCAACCCATGCTTGGCACCCCTTACCAAGGGGCCGTTCTACGCCATCCGCATTCACACCGGCGACCTCGGTTCAGCCCGTGGCCTGGTGACCAACGCCGATGCCAACGTGCTGAACCGCAGCGGCTTGCCGATTCCCGGGCTGTATGCGGTGGGCAACGACATGAACTCACTGATGAAGGGCACCTACCCCGGCCCCGGCATCACCCTGGGCCCTGCCCTCACCTTCGGCTGGCTTGCTGCCAACCACGTCACCGCGCGCCTGCAGGCGCCGGCTACCCCTACGGAGAACCCGGCATGTACTACGAACTGAGAACCTACACCCTCGACCCATTGAAAATGGCCGACTGGCTGGCCCTGTACCAAAGCCACGCACTCGAGGTGCAGAGCGAACATCTGGGCAACCTGGTGGGCTTTTTCACCAGCGAGTTCGGCGACGTCAACCAAGTGGTGCACATCTGGGGCTATGCCAGCCTCGACGACCGCATGGCACGCCGCGCAGCCATGGCGGCAGACTCGCGCTGGGCGGAATTCTCGCGACGCAACCGCGAGCTGGGCGCGGTACTGCGCCTGCAATCGCGGCTGCTGCGCCCGACCGGTTTCTCGCCGCTGCAGTAAGCCACACGCCACTTCTTCCAACATCCGAGCGGACCCCTTCCATGCCCCCCCTTGAATGTGACGTACTCGTCATCGGCTCCGGCGCCTCTGGCCTGGCTGCCGCCGTAACCGCCGCGCATCATGGCCTGACAGTGGTCGTCGCGGAAAAAGCCAGCCAGCTGGGCGGCACCAGCGCCTGGTCGGGGGGCTGGTTGTGGATACCGCGCAACCCGCTGGCCATCGCCGAAGGCATCATCGAAGCCGACGATGCCCCGGAGCGCTATCTGCGTGCGCAAACCCACACCCGCGAGCTGGACCCGCGTCAACGCGCCTTCCTGCGCCATGGTCCGGAAATGGTGGCGTTCTTCGAGCAACACACAGCCGTGCAGTTCCAGTGCGGTAGCCGTATGCCCGACATGCGTGAAGGCGATGGCAGTGCACGCGGCGGTCGCTCGCTGTGTGCATTACCTTACGACGGGCGACGGCTAGGGCCTTGGCTGCACAAGTTACGCCCACCGCTGGACATCGTCAGCCTGGCCGGCATGGGCATTGCCGGGGGCGCCGACATGGCTGCCTTCTTCAACGCCACACGCTCGCCCAAGGCAGCGCTGCATGTTGGCAAGCGCCTGTTGCGCCATGGCCGAGACTTGCTGCTGCACCGTCGCGGCTTGCATCTGGTCAATGGCAACGCGCTGGTGGCGCGCCTGCTGCGCAGCGCCCTTGATCGTGGCGTGACATTGCTGACCGAGAAAGCAGCCAGCCGTCTGTTGTTGTGCGAAGAACGGGTCAACGGCGCGCTGTTTGCCGATGGCCAAGCGATCTACGCACGGCGTGGTGTGGTGCTGGCCTGCGGTGGCTTCCCACATGATCGCCAGCGTATCTCGCAACTGATGCCGCACGCGCCGGACGGTGACCAGCATTACTCCGCTGCGCCCAGGGAGAATAGCGGTGATGGTTTGCGCCTGGGCGAACAGGCGGGTGGGCGGGTGTCTGCGGCAGGCGCCCACGGGGGCGCCTGGGCGCCGGTATCGCAGGTACCGCGCCGCAATGGCCATTTCGGCCATTTCCCACACCTGATCGACCGTGCCAAGCCCGGTTTCATCGCCGTGCGCCGCGATGGTCGGCGCTTCGTCAACGAAGCCGATTGCTACCACGACTTCATGAACGCGCTGTTCGCCGCCACGCCGCAGGCTGAGCAGCCGGAGGCCTGGCTGATCTGCGACCATGCTGCGCAACGGCGCTATGGCATCGGTTGGGCCAAGCCCTTTCCCTTCCCTACCCGCTTCTATCAGCGCAGTGGCTATTTGCACAGCGGCGCTACCCTGGCGCAACTGGCGCAGCGCTGCGGGATCGACGCCGAGCAGTTGCAGCGCACGGTGGAGGGCTTCAACCATCATGCGGCACAAGGTGAAGACCCTACCTTTCTACGTGGCGCGTCGGCCTACAACCGGGCCCAAGGCGACCCGCAGCAGGCACCTAACCCGTCGCTTCGGCCGTTGCTGAAGGGGCCGTTCCATGCGGTGAAACTGCTGCCAGGCAGCCTTGGCACCTTCGCCGGCCTGGATACAGACGCCTCAGCCCGCGTACTGGACCACGCAGGGCAGCCGATACCCGGGTTGTTTGCAGTGGGTAACGACATGCACAGCGTGATGGGTGGGTACTACCCGAGCGGCGGCATTACCCTTGGCCCTGGGATGACCTTCGGGTATCTGGCCGGTAGAGCGTTGAGCGGGGGCTGTGCACATCATTGATGTCGGTGTTGCGCCCATCAGGCAACCAGGGCCAAAGCCTTCTACCCTTCAGTGAGGTGAATACCTGCCGCGCCCGCAGGCCAACGCAACCGTTCGATAACCGAACAGTAGCCCGTCTCTTGAATTGACGCTGCCGTCTTCACTGCTCACCATGCACCGGCCTTGCGTGCCCCCCCTGCCTGGGAAACGGTCACGTACCCGTAGCACCGCAGCTGAATACAATTTCAAGAAACGAGCAGTCTATGAACCACTCCAAGATCCCCCCCGCCGCGCCCCGGATGTCCCAGGGCTCGATCGGCGACAAGCTCCGCGGCGCCTTCGGCGTCGGCAAGACCCGTTGGGGCATGCTCGCCCTGGTGTTCTTCGCCACCACCCTGAACTACATCGACCGCGCCGCCCTCGGCATCATGCAGCCCGTGCTGGCCAAGGAAATGAGCTGGACGGCGATGGACTACGCCAACATCAATTTCTGGTTCCAGGTCGGCTATGCCATCGGCTTTCTGCTGCAAGGCCGGCTGATCGACAAGGTCGGGGTCAAACGGGCCTTCTTCTTCGCTGTACTGCTGTGGAGCCTGGCCACGGGTGCCCACGGCCTGGCCACCTCGGCGGCAGGTTTTATGGTCTGCCGCTTCATCCTCGGCCTGACCGAGGCCGCCAACTACCCGGCCTGCGTCAAGACCGTGCGCCTGTGGTTCCCGGCGGGTGAGCGGGCCATTGCAACGGGGCTGTTCAACGCCGGTACCAATGTTGGCGCCATGGTCACCCCCGCGCTGTTGCCGCTGATCCTGGCTGTGTGGGGCTGGCAGGCTGCGTTCATCGCCATGGGCAGCCTGGGCCTGGTGTGGGTCGTGTTTTGGGTGCTGAAGTACTACAACCCTGAAGACCACCCCCGCGTACGCCAGAGCGAGGTGCAGTACATCCAGCAGGATGACGAGCCCGAGCCAACCCGCGTGCCATTCAGCCGGATCCTGCGCCTGCGTGGCACCTGGGCTTTTGCAGTGGCCTATGCGATTACCGCACCGGTGTTCTGGTTCTACCTGTACTGGCTGCCGCCGTTCCTGAACCAGCAATACAGCCTGGGCATCAACGTGACCCAGATGGGGATCCCGTTGATCATCATCTGGCTGACGGCAGACTTCGGCAGCATCGGGGGTGGCATTCTGTCGTCGTGGCTGATCGGCCGTGGCGTGCGTGCCACGACAGCGCGGCTGGTGTCCATGCTGATCTTTGCCTGCACCATGCTCAGCGTCATCTTTGCCGCCAACGCCAGTGGACTGTGGGTCGCGGTGGCGGCCATCTCGATCGCGGTAGGCGCGCACCAGGCGTGGACGGCGAATATCTGGAGCCTGGTGATGGACTACACACCCAAGCATCTGGTGAGCACCGTATTCGGCTTCGGCAGCATGTGTGCGGCAATTGGCGGAATGTTCATGACGCAGATTGTCGGCAGCGTGCTGACCGCTACCAACAACAACTATGCCGTGCTGTTTACCATGATCCCCGCCATGTACTTCCTGGCGCTGGTGTGGATGTATTTCATGGCACCGCGCAAGGTCGAGAGCGCCTGAGAGCGCTAGCCACTTACCTCTACGGGGCCCTTGCGGGCCCTTTTTTTGGCTTGGCGTTTCTTGAGAAGCGGACAACGACAATGCAGCGTTCGGTGTGGGTTCACTCACGAACGTGACGCAGTCGGTGACAGGCGCCACGTTCGCTCGATCAGACGGTGGCCAACACCGCCTTGGCTTTCTCCAGCGCCATGCGCGCGCGCTGTTCGCCGCTGATGCCCTGCTCCAGCAATTGCCGCGTGGGGATTTCCAGGCTCAGCGGCACGCTCGGCGGCAAGGCGCGCAACAGGCCAACCAGGTCGGCATCTCCATCACCCGGGAAGCGACGCTCGTTACGCGCCTGGCGCAGGATCTCGTCCATGTCGGCCGGTACCGGGCCAGCAACGTCACACAGTTGGGCATAGCGCATGCGCTGCGGCTTCAGCTGCGCCAGGTCGTCCAACGAAGAGCCAGAGCGGTTGAAGTGGAAGGCATCCACCAGCACGCAGCCATTGGCGCGGTCGGCGTTGGCCACCACCCGCATGGCCTGGCGCAGATCACGTACGTCGGTCCAGGGCATGAACTCCAGGTGAGGGTGAATGCCGTAGCGCGACGCCAGCTCGCACAATGCGGCAAAGCGTTCGGTCAGGCGCGCTTCGTCGGGGTCGTTGCCCGCTACCAGCAATTCAGTGCCACCCAGCTCGGCGCCCACCGCCAGGATCGCTTCGAAATCGGCCACACAGGTTGCCGGCTCAAGACGCAGGATCTCCAGGTCGAGCACCTTGATGCCCGTGTCGCGCAGGCGCGCCTGGGTTTGCCGACGCAGTTCGGCATCGGCGATCAACGGGAAATGCCGCTCCTGTTCGGTGGCTGGCACCAGCCGTAGGCCGACATGGCTGTAACCCGCTCGGGCGGCGGCCTCGACCATGTCCGGTGGAGACAGCTCGAGCACCGTCAGGGCCGCGAGGGAAAAAATTCGATCAGTCATTAATCATCACCAGCAATAGTAAGGTTGCATCAGCCAATGTGCGCGGGCGCGCAAGCCCGACCGCTCTGGGCTGCCTGCCTTATCGCTTCGATCAGCGCCAGTGTGCGCCCTCCGTCGGCAGCGTCGATCAGCGGCGCCTGTTCACCCCGGGCAACCCGCACAAAATGCTGCAGTTGCAGGGTCAATGCCTCGCCGGCAGGGATGCTTTCCGAACTTTGCAACAGGGGCGTATGCCAGCCCGAGCCTGCCTCGGCGTAATGCCAGCGCTTGAGCTGGGGAATGCTCAGTGCACCTTGGGTACCGGCCAGCAGATAGCACGGCTGGCCATCCTGGCGCGGGTACACGGGGCTTTCGCCAGCGTCCAGCTCCCAGCTCCACGGTGCAGCCACCGCGTCGGACCCGGTCAGGCTGCCCAGGGCACCGTTGGCAAACTGCAGCAGCACCGCGGCGCTGTCTTCGTTGGCAAAACCGCGTACATCGTTGCGGGTGAAGGCCTGCACCTGCACCACTTCGCCGCACAGGTAACGCAACAGGTCAAGGTCGTGGATCAGGTTGGTCAGCAAGAAACCGGCCCCTGGCTCGCGGCGCCAGGGCGTTTCGAAATAGCTGTCGGGCTTTTGCAGCTGCCACAGCGCGGTGACATTGATCAGACGGCCAAGCTTGCCTTCGTTGATCACCTGGTGCGCCTTGGCGATCAGCGGATTGTGTCGGCGATGGTGCCCTACAAG
This sequence comes from Pseudomonas sp. CGJS7, assembly GCF_036961695.1. NCBI lineage: Bacteria > Pseudomonadati > Pseudomonadota > Gammaproteobacteria > Pseudomonadales > Pseudomonadaceae > Pseudomonas > Pseudomonas sp. CGJS7. The sequence goes on from NZ_JBAMDI010000086.1 coordinate 11,443, forward strand.
CACCGGTACACCTCGGCGGCGTGAGGCTTCCACCAGTGCACGCACTTCATCCAGGTTCACGCCCACCGGTTTTTCCACCAGCACCGGCACCCCGGCCTCGACACAATCCAGGGCGGTGGCGACATGCAGGTTGTTGGGGTTGGCGACGATCACTGCCTCAGGGCGCACCTGCTCCAGCATTTGCCGGTGGTCGGCAAAGCAGGGCACGCCGCACTCGGCAGCGAAGGCCTCGGCCTGCTGGCCGGGGTCGGCCACGGCACACAGTTGGGCTTGCGGCACATTGCGCAAATGCTGGTAATGCTGCCGGCCCATGATGCCGGCGCCAATCAAGGCAATACGAAGGGGTGCGTTCAACAGCCTGTCCTCTTGTCATTGTTGTCATGAAATTCTGAAACCTGGTTCCACAATTCACACTCGACAATTTAGAACCAAGTTCAGCTTTTCAGAAGAACAGGCGGAACAGACTGTGCGGTAATCGACCGGAATATCCCCTCAGGCAAAAAGCTCGCTGGCGGGACTGGCCGCCGACAGCTCTTCTGCCGCCGCCAGCAATAGCGGTGCCAGCGCTGTAAGGCGGCTCTGTGCCAGCCGCGCGCTGGGCCCGGCGATGCTCAGCACGCCGATCACCTCGTCACTTTGCGGGCGGCGCACCACTGCGGCCAGGGCTGATGTGCCGATGGCGGACGTTTCCTCGACCCAGGCATAACCGCGCTCGCGCGCGCGGTGCAGGTAGGCGAGCAGCTCGTCGGTGGAGCGTGGCGCGTTCGGGCCGAACTGGTCGGGGTCGGCAATACCTTGGCGCAACACCATCTGCAGCGCCTGCTCATCGTCCAGGCTGGCCAGCCAGGCATGCCCGGAGGCGGTATAGAACAGCGGCGCGTCGCGCCCCATATCCGGGTCATAGCGCAGCCCGGAGCGGGCCCCTTGGGACTTGGCGATCCAGGTTTGCCGGGCACCGTCGATCACCCCAAGGCGCACCAGTTCGCCGCTGTCCTGGGCCAGGCGGTCCAGAATCGGCTGGATGATGTCGGCACCGCTGCTGGCGAGATAACGAAAGCCCAGCGCTACCAGCTTGGCCGACAGCTGATAGCGGCTGCTTTCCCGGTTCTGGCGCACGTAGCCCAGCCGCACCAGCTCAGTGAGCATGCGGTGGGCAGCGCTTTTGGGAATGTCCAGGCGCTCGGCCAGGGTTTGTAACGGCAGCCCTTGGGGTTCACCGGTAAGGCTTTCTACAAGACTGAAGGCGCGTTCGATCTGACTACCAGCCATGTCACAGGTCCCTGATTTTTTTGCGGATTCTAGAAGATGATTCCACATCGTCGCTACCCAGCGCAGCTCGGGCCAACTCGAATGTCCGATGATCGCCCAGTTCTTGCCGGACTTGGCCATTCCGCCCTTGCAGCCCCCTACCTGCTGATAAGAATATGGAACTTAGTTCCAATAAAAACACAGGAAACCCGCAATGCCTTCCGCTCCTCTCGAAACCGAATGCGATGTACTGGTCATAGGTTCTGGCGCCGCCGGGCTGGCGGCGGCCGTCACGGCTGCCTGGCATGGGCAGAAGGTGATCGTGGCGGAGAAAGAACCGGTGTTTGGTGGTGCCACCGCCTGGTCCGGCGGCTGGGCCTGGGTGCCACGCAACCCGCTGGCGCGCAGGGCCGGCATCGAGGAAGACATCGAACAGCCGCGGACTTATCTGCGCCATGAGCTGGGGGCAAACTACAATGCCGAGCGCGTCGATGCCTTCCTTGAGGCGTGCCCGCACATGGTGGCGTTTTTCGAGAAGTACACGGCGTTGCAGTTTGCCGACGGCAACGGCATCCCGGACATGCATGGCGATACGCCAGGGGCAGCCCTTGGCGGCCACCAGGTGATCGCCGCGCCCTACGATGCCCGCGAGGTTGGCGCCCTGCTGCCACGCTTGCGCAAGACCATGCGCGAAACCTCGTTCATGGGCATGCCGATCATGGCCGGTGCCGACCTTGCCGCCTTCCTCAACATGACCCGCTCGCCCAAAGCCCTGCTGCACGTGTGCAAGCGCTTTGGCCGCCACCTGTACCACCTGGCCCGCCATGGTCGGGCCATGCACCTGGTCAACGGTGTGGCGCTGGTGGCGCGCCTGGCTAAATCGGCACAGGACCTGGGTGTACACCTGCAAGCGTCGGCGCCGGCCAAACGCCTGCTGATCGAGGATGGCCAGGTGCGCGGGGCGTGGGTCGCGACGCCACAGGGCGAGCAGCTGATACGCGCCAAGGCCGTGGTGCTGGCGGCAGGTGGTTTCCCCAATGACAACGCCCGGCGCCAGCAACTGTTCCCGCGCGATGCCAGCGGCCACGACAATCTGGCGCTGCCACCCAAGGGGTGTTCTGGCGATGGCCTGCGGCTGGGCGAGTCCGCCGGCGGTGTGGTTGATACCGACCTGAGGTCGCCAGTGGCTTGGGCACCGGTTTCACAGGTGCCGCATCGCGACGGCAGCATCGGCCACTTCCCGCACATTATCGAGCGCGGCAAACCGGGCGTTATCGGCGTGCTGGCCAACGGCAAGCGTTTCGTCAACGAAGCGCATGGCTATTACGACTATGTGTCGGCCATGGTCGCTGCAGTGCCGCAGGGTCAGGAGGTGTGCTCGTGGCTGGTTTGCGATCATCGCTTCTTGCGCCGCTATGGCCTGGGGCATGCCCGCCCGGCACCGCTGCCGGTAGGGCCGCATGTGCGCAACGGCTACCTGAAACGCGGCGCCACGCTCGAGCAGCTCGCCCAGGCCTGCGGCATTGACCCGTCCGGGCTGCGCGCCACGGTCACTGACTTCAATAGCCATGCCCGTAACGGCCAGGACCCGGCGTTTGGCCGTGGTTCCACGCCGTTCAACCGCAAGCAGGGTGACCCACAGCACAAGGGCCCTAACCCTTGCGTGGCGCCCATCGAGCACGGGCCGTTCTATGCGGTGAAAGTAAAGCCCGGCTGTTTTGGCACCTTTGCCGGATTGCGCACCGACGGCAATGCCCGTGTACTGGATGAGGCCGGGCAACCGATTGCAGGCCTGTACGCAGCAGGTACCGACATGGCCAGCGTGTTTGGTGGCTGGTACCCGTCGGGCGGTATCAACCTGGGGCCGGCGCTGACCTTTGGCTATGTCGCCGGACGGCACATTGCCGGGGTGCAGGGGTATGAGTGAGCTGACCCACAATACCCGGGTGGTCGGCGCTCTGCTGGAGGACGCAGGGAAAGGCCGTGACGCTTGAATCGAGCGCCACGCGGTCTGATTGTTCAGTGCTGTCGCCCCTCAGCTCACAGGTCTCGCCGCGCTGCGCTCCTGAATTTGCGCCAGCCAGTAGGCCACATCCACCTCGTCGATCTGCTCGGTGCGCAGGAAGCGCTCGGCATATTGGCGGTATACCCCGCTGCTGAGGAACAGCTGTAGCAGTTGCCCGTCTACGTGCCCCTCGCGGGCCATGGACACCAGGATCTTCACCGATTCGGACAGCGTTTTCGGGGGTTTGTATGGCCGGTCTGCTGCCGTCAGTGCTTCGAAGATGTCGGCAATCGCCATCACTCGCTCGGCGATGCCCAGGTCCTGCCCGTCCAACCGGCGCGGATAGCCGCTGCCGTTCATCTTTTCGTGGTGGTTGCCGGCGATGTCGGGCACCCGCTTGAGGTGGCGCGGGAGCGGCAGTGAACTGAGCATGATGATGGTCTGCACGATGTGTTCGTTGATCTTGAAGCGTTCTTCGTCAGTCAGCGTGCCACGGCGGATCGACAGGTTGTACAGCTCGCCGTAGTTGCTGGCGTGGCCTGGCAGGTGCATGTCGAACCCCCAGATATTACGCGGGTCGCCCTTCACCACCGGCGGCGTGCGGGTACCCCAGGGCACGCAGTGCTCGGGGCGGTCGGCCAGCAATGGCTCCTCTGTCGGTAGTTCAGGCTGCGGCACGCCAACAAGGCGTTCCGCCTCGTCACGGGAGATGCCCAGGCGGTTATCGAAATGGCGCAGCCAGCGGCGCTTGCCGATCACCTGCAAGCGCTGGATATCGGTGTCCTGCATGAACTCGCCGCCGATGTTGGCCTGGGCGACGAAAGCGAAGTCGTCCTGCAGCTCGGCCTGGCTTCGCTGCAGTGCGGCTTTCAGCACCTGCTGGTCGGCGCCACTGGCCAGGCCTTGCCAGTAGGCCAGCTCCGCATCGCGCCACAGCACTTCGAAACGCATGCGTACTTCGTGGATGCGGTTGTAAAGGGTCTCCAGCTTGGTCGCCTTGTCCACCACGTACTCGGGACTGGTGACCTTGCCACAATCGTGCAGCCACGCTGCCACACGGAACTCGTACCGCTCTGCCTCGGTCATGCTGAAGCTGGCGAACGGACCGCTGTCGGCTGCTACTGCCTGATCCAGCAGCATCTGCGCCAGCTGAGGCACTCGCTCGCAGTGGCCACCGGTATAGGGGCTCTTGGCATCGATGGCGTCTGCCAGCAGCTTGATCATGGCGTCCAGCAGGCGTTGCTGGGCTTCGACCAACTGGCGGGTTTCGATAGCCACCGCAGCCACTCCGGACAATTCCTCGACAAAGCGCCGAAATGCCTCGCCCACCCGCTCCTGCGCCTGCTCTTCGTCCATTTGCAGGACCAGGATGCCCAACAGTGCCCGGCTACGGTCATTAAGCACCACGGCCAGGCTGCGCTCGTGCAGGCCGAGGGCCTGGGTCACTGTTGCAGCCAAGTGCTGCCGGGCGCCTTCATCCACTGCCAGCTCGCTTGGGTAGTGTTCACCGCGGCACGAGGCGGCCAGGCGCAGCAAAGTCTGTTCAGCGTCGTACAGGTAAACCCCGCCGGCGTCGCCCCCGGCAGCTTCTACCAGATGGCTCAGCACGCCATCGAGCATGCGCTCGAGGTCTCGCTCGCGGCTGAGCGCAAGGGTAATCGCCTGAAAGTGGCGAATAGTACCGGACATGCGGCTCAGCACACGGCTCAGCTCACGCACCTCGGAAACCCGCGAGTGCACGCCCACTTCACGGCTGAAATCAAAACTGGCCAAACCTTGAACCTGCTCGCGCAACAGCCGCAGCGGGCGGCCAATGCGCCGGCCAAGCACACCGCCGAGCACCAGCAACACGGCCATCAGCGCCACGGTCCAGAGCAACTGCTCGAACAAGACTTTGCGTGCCCCCACCAGCAGCTCCTGGCCTGGTACGGCAATCAGCACGTGCAAGTCGTGCCCGGCCAGGGTGGTCAGCTGCACACGAATGCCATACCAGGTCTGGCCGTCCACCTGATAAGGCTGAGGCTGGTTGCCCTTCGGCAGGTCAGCGTATAGCTGCGCCAGGCTGGGAGCGCCCAGCTCGGCGACCCGCGACAGGCGCACGCCTTGCCCTTCGTGCACGATTGCCCGCTGCGGGTCCGGATAGGCCACAACGTTGCCCTGGTCATCGACCACCACGATCTCGGTACCCGGGGTCATGCGCAGGTCCTGAGTCTCGCTGGCCAGGTCGTTGACCGAAACGTCCAGGCCGATCACGGCCCCACCGTCGACGCTACGTTGGGCCATGGTCAAGCCGACCCCGCGGGTGGTGAAGAACACATAGGGGCGCGTCAGCACAGTAGAGGGTTGTACCGTGGCTTCAGCGAACCAGGGGCGCAGGCGTGGATCGTAGCGATAGTCAGGTTTGGCCTGGGCCTGCAACAAGTTCAGCGCCCGATCATAAAAGCGCCACTCGCCCTGCACCTTGGCGCCGTCGCCATGGCTGACGCTCTGCACCAGAAAAGCCGTGCCCGGTGGAGCGGCGAAACGCTGCATCAGCTGTGGGTCACGCAGGCGACGCACCAACAGGAACTCGCCGCTGGGGTAACCCAGATAGGCGGCGCTGAGCATGCGGTTGGCGTCCAGCATTTCCACCAGCTGTGGCAGCCGATCCAGGCGCTGTGCCTGGGTGTGCACCGTCGTGTTGTGGGCCAGCAGGCGAATGCTGCTTTGCGCCGGCTCGATCAGGCGCCTGGCGCGCTCGTCGATCGTCTTGGCAACCTGCTGGGCGGCATCACCAGCGGCGGCCACGAGGGTTTGGCGAATTCCGCGGTAACCCTGCCAGGCCAGGGCGGCGCCGAGCAGCAGCATGCCCAGCACGATGGCCAGCGCCACCAGCCATTGCAGCGAGATGCCACGCCCGGCTTTACCGGCAACACGGCCATTCGACACGCAGCCCATTCCAGGTACTCCATGTGTGGCAGTTTGAAGGAGCAGCCAGAACGATCATGCAGGCCAGGGCCATTCGCAGGCAGCGTGACGGGCCAAATGTTGGCAAGCTGCCCTGGTCCATCTTGGCAGCAGTGTAGAGCGTACGTGGGCTTTCTGCCGGGATGGCAAAAAAGTTAACCTGGGCAGTAAAAGGCGCACAGCCGTTACATGAGGCTCAACCCCGCTGCTCCAGCATGACCAACGCCCCGACAATCAGCGCCTGCATGCCCTCAAGCAACTCCACTTCCATCTCCGATTCTTCGCCAGCCCGGTCGGCCTCCAGCAGCGGCTCGCGCCCCGACACCGTGTACACCGTATCGGCCACGGCAAAGCCATGGAACGCCACCGTCGACAACAACCAGCGCGCCTGTTCCAGGCTCAGGCCGTAGGCCTGGGCGATGTGCGCCTGGTGGTCATTGATCTTGTCGATCATCGCTTCTGTCGCTGCCAGCCTGCGGATCACATAGGGCGTCAGACCCGGGTGGGCCTTGACGAATGCCTGTACCGACGTGGCAAAGCGCGTCAGGTAGGACTGCAACCCTTCTACACAATTCCCGTCTGCCCTAGGGATCTGCCAGCGCTGAAAGATCTCCTCGGCCACCAGGCACTTGAGTGCTTCGATGTTCGGCACATGCTTGTACAGCGCCATGTGGCTTACGCCCAACGCAGCGGCCACGCCAACGAACGTGAGGTTGGGCAAGCCGATGGCGATGCTCACGTCGGCAATCCGTTCACGGGTGATGGTGCGAGGGCGACCGCGTCCGGGGGTGCGTTGTGGTGGTTGCATCGGTTCCTCCAGGCTTTGTGAAGACAGTCTTGTAGCTGCCTTGTCGGGTTTTCGCAAATTAGTTTATAGTCATGCAACTAATTAATTTGCAGCTTTCCAGGCCCGCTTCATGTCCGATTCATCAACGCCCCTTGACGATGCCGCCCCTTCAACAAACAAAGCCCGCAGCCCGCTCAGCCGTGTGCTTTCCCCCATTCGCGGGCGGCTGGCGCTGTCGGCGGTGCTGGCTGCGGCGGGTTCGATGCTGGCTTTGGTACCGCTGGCAGGCATTGCGCACATCGCACACCTGGCGTTGAGCGAAACCGCCACATCGGGCGCCATTGGCCGGGCCATCGCAGCCAGCATCGCCAGCCTGTTCACTGGCATGACCCTGATCACCGCAGCCGAAATGCTGGCGCACCAGGCCGACAACCACATCACCCATCACCTGCGCGTGGCGATCGGCCAGCGCCTGATGCAAGTGCCGCTCGGCTGGTTCAGCGAGCGGGCATCAAGCGAAGTGAAACGGGCCATGCAGGACGACATCGGCACACTGCACAGCCTGACCGCGCACTTTTTCACCACACTGGGCCGCACCGTGGGCGCCGTGCTGATTTCCGTGGCCTACCTGTTCGCCATGGACTGGCGCCTTGCCGTGGTCGTGCTGCTGCCCTTCCCGGCGTTCTTCCTGTTTCTGCACCGTGCCATCAAGGCCAGCGCAGCGCATATGGGTGATGTGGTTGCGGGCATGGCGCGCATCGACAACGCGGTGGTCGAGTTCGTCAATGGCATGCCGCTGGTCAAAGCATTCGGCGGGCGCGGCAACGCGCAGGACCGCTACCGTGCCGCGGTCGATGCCTTTGCCAACACCTTCACCGGTTTCACCCGCCCACTGGTTGCGGCGATGGCACGGGCCAATGCCTTGATCGCGCCGGTGACGGTAGTGGGTGTGGTGCTGCTGGCAGGCATGGCGTTCGTGGCCCTGGGCTGGATAGAGCCGCTACAGATACTGCCCTTTGCCTTGGTCGCACCTGGGTTGTGCGCGCCGCTACAGTTGTTGCACTACATCACCCACGACCTCAACAACGCGGTAGGGGCGGCCCAGCGGGTGCAGGCCCTGCTGGACACCCCGGTGCTGCCGGCCCCTGCGGTTGGCAGCCTGCCCAACGGCAGCGAACTGCGCGTGGAGCAACTGAGCCATGCCTACGCCCCCGGCAACAACGTGCTCGATGACGTCAGCTTCACCTTGGCCCCCGGCACCACGACCGCCATCGTCGGCCCCTCTGGCGCCGGCAAGTCGACCCTGGCGCGCCTGCTGCTACGGTTTTTCGACCCAGACGCCGGGCGCATCACCCTGGGTGGCGTCGACCTGCGGCAGATCGAGAGCCGCGAACTGTACCGACGCATAGGTTTCGTGCTGCAGGAGGTGCGGCTGATCCATGCAAGCGTGGCCGACAACATCGCCCTGGGCAAACCGGCTGCAACCCGCGAACAAGTCGAAGCGGCTGCGCGCCTGGCCAACATTCACACACGCATCCTGCAACTGCCGCGTGGCTATGACTCAGTGGTGGGCGAAGACGCGCAATTGTCCGGGGGCGAACAGCAGCGCCTGAGCATTGCTCGCGCCGTGCTGCTCGACCCGCCCGTGCTGGTACTGGACGAGGCCACCGCAGCCGCCGACGCCGAGAGCGAGGCGGCGATCCAGGATGCCTTGTCGCGTTTCGCCCGGGGTCGCACCCTACTGGTCATCGCCCACCGGCTGGACACGGTGATGCATGCCGACCAGATCCTGGTGCTGGACCAAGGCGCCCTGTGTGAACAAGGGCGCCACAGCGAATTGCTCACCCGCCAAGGCCTTTATGCACGGCTGTGGGCGCAGGGTGGTTATCAGGACACCGTGAAAAAGGCGCTGCCAGCATGCTGAAAACCTTCGTTCGACTGCTGGGCGAATGCGCCCCGGCCTGGCGCCGTTACCTGCTGATGACCGTGCTGTACGGGGTATTCAGTGGCCTGACCATCAGTACCCTGGCGCCGCTCATGCTGCATCTGCTGAACAGCGAAATACACGCTGCCAGTGCCTGGTTGGTCGTGCTGGCCGCCGGCATGACGCTGTGCTGGGCCTGGCGACGCCAGGTGGAAAAGGCCGGCATAAGCTTGGCGGTAGCGGTGCTGCAAGGCGGCCGCCAGCACATTGGCGCCCAAGTAGCACAGCTGCCACTGGGTTGGTTCACCCCTGACAACACCGCGCGGCTCGGGCATGTGATCACCCAGGGCACGATGGCTGTGGCTCAACTGCCGGCCCATGTGCTCACGCCCTTGATCAGTGGCAGCGTCACGCCGCTGGTGCTGTTGGTAGCACTGTTCATCCTGCAACCGCCGCTGGGGCTTGTCGCCCTGCTAGCGCTGCCGGCGCTGGCTGCAGTGCTGCTGTTCAGCGCACGCCTGGGGCGCAGGGCCGATCACGCCTTTCACCAGCACTTCGCCGCCGCCAGCCAGCGTATGGTGGAGTTCGCCCAGGCACAGTCGGTGCTGCGGGCCTTCAATGGGGAGGGTGGGGGCACACGGTTGCTGGCGCAAAGCCTGGAGCGCCAGCGCAGCAGCGGCATGGGCCTGATCATTCGTGCTTCGCTGTCAGCACTGCTCAACAGTTGGGCCGTGCAGGCAACATTTGCCGCGCTGTTGGTGGCCGCCGGCCTGTGGTTCGGCGATCAGGCGGGTGGCCAAGCGCAGGACGCAGTTGCGGTGATCGTGGCACTGGTGCTGGTGTGCCGCTTCATCGACCCGCTGCAGGACGTGGCCAGCCATGTCGAGATCCTGCGCGGGGCCCATGGCCAGCTGCAGGAAATCGAACGGATCCTGGCAGCCAAGCCGTTGCCAGAACCCGCCTCGCCCCACCGGCCGGCGGGCGGCGCAATCAACCTGCAAGGGGTGAGCTTGCGCTACAACCCCACCGGGCCCGACGTGCTGCAAAACGTGAACCTGCACATCCCGGCAGGCAGCATGACCGCCGTCATCGGCGCCTCGGGCTCAGGCAAGACATCACTGATGCGCCTGATTGCACGGTTCTTCGATACCACCGAAGGCAGTGTGCGCATTGGCGGCGTCGACGTGCGGCAAATGGCCCGCGCCAGCCTGACCGACACAGTCAGCCAAGTACTGCAGGACACCTGGCTGTTCCAGGGCAGCATCGCCGACAACATCCGTATCGGCAAACCCGATGCCAGCGACGCCGAGGTACTGCAAGCGGCACACATGGCCGGCTTGGGACACACCCTCGAACGGCTGCGCGGGGGCCTCGATACGTCCGTGGGCGAAGGTGGTGCGCAGCTTTCCGGTGGCGAACGCCAGCGTGTGACCATTGCCCGTGCGCTGATCAGGCAAGCACCAGTACTGCTGGTGGACGAAGCCACCGCCGCCCTTGATGCCGAGAACCAGGCCGTGATTGCCCAGACGCTGCACAGCCTGCATGGGCGTTGCACCTTGGTGGTCATCGCACACCAGCTCAGCACCGTGGCCATGGCCGACCATATCGTGGTGCTGGACGCCGGGCAGGTTGTCGAGCAAGGCACACCGGCCACACTGCGCGCCAATGGCGGGCACTATGCACGCATGCTCGAACAGCGCCACGCCGCCAACGGCTGGCGCATCGGGGCACCGAGGGTGGAACACGACTGATGCGTGTTGCATGCCTCATCCTGTTCCTGATGTTGTGCGCGGCCTCATTGGCTGTCGGCGTTCGTGAGCTGGCCTGGTCTCAGCTGCTTACCCTGCAAGGCGACGCCTGGCTGACCCTGACCGCAAGCCGCCTGCCACGGCTGGCCGCATTGATACTGGTGGGTGTCGGGCTGGCGGTATGCGGTGTGATCCTGCAGCAGATCGTGCGCAACCGTTTCGTTGAACCCGGCACCACCGGCGGGCTCGATGCCGCGCGCCTGGGCATCCTGCTGTCGCTGGGCCTGGCGCCCGCGGCCGGGGCACTGCTGCGCATGCTGTTGGCACTGGCCGTGTGCTTTGCCGCCAGCCTGCTGTTTGTCGCCCTCATCCGCCGCATACGCGCCCGCAACGCGGTGCTGGTGCCGGTCATCGGCCTGATGTACGGCGGCGTGCTGAGTGCGCTGGCCGAGTTCTACGCCTACCGCTTCAACCTGCTGCAAAGCATGCAGGGCTGGTTACTGGGTGATTTTTCCAAGGTGGTGCAGGGCCGCTACGAAATTCTCTACCTGATTGTACCGATCGTGTTGCTCACCTACCTGTACGCACAGCGCTTCACCGTGCTGGGCATGGGCGAAGGCATGGCCACCAGCCTGGGCCTGAACTACACCACCAACGTGACGGTGGGCCTGCTGCTGGTAGCAGTGACGGTGTCGGCCAGCGTGATCATCGTCGGCGCCATCCCCTTCGTCGGCCTGGTGGTGCCCAACCTGGTCGCCCTGCGCCATGGCGACAACCTGCGCCGCACCCTGCCACTGGTGGCGCTGGGCGGTGCGGCCTTGCTGCTGGTCTGCGACCTGCTCGGGCGGTTGCTGATCTACCCGTTCGAAGTGCCCATCGGCCTGACTGCAGGCGGCCTGGGCGGGCTGATCTTCCTCGGGCTGATCATCTGGAGGCAGCGATGAAAGGCCGACACTGCTTGTGGCTGGCCGTGGTCGCTCTGGCCACGCTGTTCGTGTTCGTCAACGCCGGGGCGGATTTCGCATACCTCATCCCCAAGCGCCTTGTGCGCCTGGCGGCCATGGTGATCGGTGGCGTGTGCGTGGCCTGCTCCGCCATCGCCTTCCAGACCCTTTCCGGCAATCGCATCCTCACCCCGGCGATCATGGGCTACGAAGCCGTTTACCTGCTGCTGCAGGCGCTGCTGGTGCTGGGCATCGGCGTGCAGGGGCTGATCGTGCTCGGCAGTGACGGCAATTTCCTGCTCTCGATGCTACTGATGCTCGGCTACTCCTGGGCCCTGCACCGCTGGCTGTTTCGTGACGGCAAAAACAACGTGTACTTCCTGCTGCTGGTCGGCCTGGTGCTGACCATGGTCATGGCCACGTTCACCCAGTTCGTCCAGCTGAAAGTCAGCCCCGGCGAGTTCTCGATGCTGCTGGGCTACACCCAGGCTTCGTTCAACCGGGCATCGCCGCAGTTGCTGCTGTATTCGGCCGTGCTGGTGGCGGGCGTGTGTGTGCTGCTGGCCCGGGCCGTACCGGTGCTGGACGTGCTGGCACTCGGGCGCGACCAGGCCATTTCACTGGGCGTGGACTACCGGCGCAACGTGCGCCTGCTGCTGGCGCTGATCGCAGCGTTGGTCGCGGTGTCGACCAGCCTGTTGGGGCCCACGGCATTCATGGGCGTGTTCGTCGCCAACATCACCTATGCGATGGCCGGTACCTTCCGCCACCGGGTCACCCTGGCCCTCGGCAGCGCCGTGGCCATTGCCGTGTTCATTGCCGCCCAGTTGCTGGTCGAGCATGTCTTCAACTACAGGACCACCGTCGGCATCCTCGTGAACCTGGTGTGTGGCACCTACTTCCTCGCCCTGATGGTGCGCAACCGGGGAGCCGCATGATTACTGTCCACGACCTGCACAAAACCTATGGCAGCAAAGAGGTGTTGAGCGGGGTAAGCGCCAGCTTCCCGCGCGGGCAGCTGACCTCGCTGATCGGCCCCAATGGCGCCGGCAAGTCCACCTTGCTGATGATGCTGGCCCGGCTGCTGGCGCCTGCCAGCGGTGACATACGCCTGGACGGGCAAAGCATCGACAGCATCGCCATCGGCGACTATGCCCGGCGCGTGGCCACCCTGCGCCAGTCGGTCGACTTCAACCTGCGCCTGACCGTCGACGAACTGGTCGCGTTCGGCCGCTTCCCCTACAGCCGTGGTGCGCTCACCGCTGCAGACCGTCGGGCCATCGACCAGGCCATTGCCTTTCTGTCCCTGGAGCCGCTGCGCCAGGCCTACCTCGATGAACTCAGCGGCGGCCAGCGGCAAATGGCCTTTCTGGCCATGACCATCGCCCAACAGACCGACTATCTGCTGCTGGACGAGCCGTTGAACAACCTCGACATGCGCCACGCCGTGCAGATCATGCGCGCCCTGCGTCGGCTGTGCGACGAGTTCGGCCGCACGGTGATTTTGGTGGTGCACGACATCAACTTTGCCGCCGCCTACTCCGACTGCATCGTCGCCATGCAGGGTGGCCGTGTGCATTGCAGCGGCAGCGTCGAGCAGGTTGTGACCGAGCGACAGCTGCACGCGCTGTACGGGCTGGATTTCGACATCACCCACAGCGCGCGCGGCCGCCTGTGCAACTACTTCAACCCACCCGGAGAACAGCAATGAACCGCAACCACCCCGCCAACGGCTGGCCATTGGCGCTACTGCTAGCCGCCACCCTCGCCCTGCACGGCTGCAACGAGCCCACGGCAGCCACAGCGGCACCGGCGAACACCACGCACCATGGCGACTACACGCCGTTAACCGTACAGCACAAACTGGGCACCACAGTGATCAGTCAACTGCCACAGCGCACGGTGGCTCTGGACATGAACGAAGTGGACTTCCTCGACCAGTTGGGCGTACCCGTGGCGGGCATGCCCAAGGACTTCGTGCCGAACTTTCTTGCACGCTATAAGGATGCCGGGCAAACGGCAGATGTCGGCTCGATCGTGCAGCCCAACCTGGAGCGGGTGCATGCGGCGCGGCCTGACCTGATCCTGATCACCTCGCTGCAGGCCAACCACTATCACGAACTGAGCGAAATGGCGCCGACCCTGCACTTCGATGTGGACTATCGCGACAGCGAAACCGGGCATGTCGCCATGGTCAGGCAGCACCTGCTCAGCCTTGGGCAGGTGTTCGGCAAGCAAGGCTTGGCCCAGCGCAAGGCTGACGCACTGGAGGCCAAGCTGGCCCAGGTGCGCAGCGTCACCCGCGACCGCCCGGAGCGGGCCCTGGTGGTGCTGCACAACAACGGCGCCTTCAGCGCCTTCGGCGTGCAGTCGCGCTACGGCTTCATCTTCAATGACCTGGGCGTCAAGCCGGCCACCACTACCCTGGATACCGGCCTGCATGGCCAGCCGATTTCCAGTGAGTTCATCCAGCAGGCCAACCCCGACATCCTCTATGTGGTGGATCGCACCGCCGTCATGGAGCACCGCCCAATGATGACGGCAGACACCTTGGACAACCCCCTGCTGCGCCAGACCAACGCCTGGAAGCACGGCCGCGTGGTGTTCGTCGACCCGCAGGCCTGGTACGTCACGGCCGCCAGCCCGACCTCACTGGCTTTGATCGCGGATGACGTGATCAGGGGCTATCAGGACTAGGCACTGCCTTTTTGCAAATGCCTGCTACTGCGTTAGCACGTGATTCTCATTTGCCTTACGTCTTCGCTTTTTAAATGCAAAAACACAACCCGCCATCTGTCCCTCTGGAGCCATCGCGTGTCCATCCGTACCTTGCACACACTCTCGTCCCCTGCCCTGGCATTGCCTGCGCTGCCGCGCACCCCGCTGGCACATGCCGTATTCATTGGCCTGGCCCTTGGTAGCTGCACACTGGCGCCAATCGCCGCACACGCCGACGCAGCCAACCCCCACGAGGCCGCTGAAGAAAAAACCGCCGCCCCGGAATTGCCCGCCACCCTGATCGACGCCCAAGCCAGCGCTGCCGATCCACTGCCACCGGTGTATGCCGGCGGCCAGGTGGCCACCGGCGGGCGGGTGGGCCTGCTGGGCAACAAAGACTTCATGGAAACGCCGTTCAGCACCGTCAGCTACACCGACACCTACATTCAGGATCTGCAGGCCCGGGACATCACCGACGTTATCGCCGCCACCGACCCGTCAGTGTTCAGCAACGGCCTGACCGGCACCTACAGCGAGAACTACTCGATCCGCGGCTTCCAGACCAGCGTCAGTGACATGACTATCGATGGCCTGTTCGGCATGGCCCCCTACTACCGCGCCTCACCCGAAATGTACGAACGCATCGAAGTACTCAAAGGCCCGTCGGCGCTGCTTAACGGCATGCCGCCCGGCGGTTCGGTGGGCGGTATTGTCAACCTGATTCCCAAGCGCGCTGGCGACACGCCGCTGACCCGGCTGACCGCCACCTACGCTTCCGATGCCCAGCTTGGCGGCCATGTCGACGTTGGCCGGCGCTTCGGTGAGGGCAACCAGTTTGGCGTGCGCTTCAACGGCATGTACCGCGACGGCGACACTGCCATCGACGATCAACGCCAGCGCAATGTGCTGTCTTCTCTGGCCCTGGACTGGCGTGGCGAACGTGGCAAGCTGTCGCTCGACCTGTTCGATACCGACGACCACATCAGCGGCCAGAACCGCGGCATGGGCCTGGCCGCTGGGGTACCAGTCCCCAAACCGCCAAAAAACGACACACTGCTCAACCCCGACTGGGCTTATGTGGAAACCAAGGACAAGGGCGTCATCCTGCGTGGTGAGTACGAGCTGAACGACCAGTTGCTGGCCTATGGCGCGGTCGGCACCAGCAAGACGGACTATCGCTACAGCGGCGCACTCACAGCAACGGTGAACAACAGCGCCGGTGATTTCACCACCGCGATGGGCCAGTTGCAGATGGAGATCCACAAGACTTCTGCCGAGGTGGGGCTGCGTGGCCATTTCGACACCTTCGGCATCAACCACCAATGGTCGGTCAACGCCACCCAGTACAGCGACACGCAAAAGGACTTCGGCCGCCGCGCCGCCGGCTCGAACTGGACGACCAATATCTACAACCCTGTCTGGGGCCCGAAGGTATCGGAGGCCTGGCCACTGATTGCCCACACGGAAAACGACCTGAAAAGTTATGGCATCGCCGACACCCTGTCGGTGCTGGATGACCGGGTGCAACTAACCCTCGGCGTACGTCGCCAGGAAGTGGTCACCGACACTTACAACACCAATACCGGTGCCCGCAACAAACCAGGCTATGACACCCACGCCACCACCCCTGCCGGGGCCATCCTGTTCAAGCTGACCGATGAGCTGTCGCTGTACGCCAACTACATCGAAGGCCTGAGCAAAGGCGCGGCCGCACCGATCACCGCTGCCAACTATGGCGACGTGTTCGCGCCGTACAAATCAAAACAGAAGGAAATCGGCCTCAAGCTCGACCTGGGCACCTTCAGCCACACCTTGGCGCTGTATGAAATCAAGCGCCCGGGCAGCTATACCGACCCGGTCACCAACATCTTTTCGTTCAGTGGCGAGCAGCGTAATCGGGGCGTGGAATGGAGCTTCTTCGGTGCCCCTCTGCCCGACGTGCGCCTGATGGGGGGCGTGGCTTATGTCGACCCCAAGCTGACCAAGACCGCAGGCGGTGCCAACGATGGCAAGACCGCCACGGCCTACCCCAAGGTGCAGGGCAAGCTGGGCATGGAGTGGGACATCCCCGGCCTGGATGGGCTGACCCTGACCGGCAACGTGACCTCACAGTCCAAGCAATACATCAATGCCGAGAACAGCCTGTCGATTCCGGGTTACACGATCTTCGACGTTGGCGCCCGCTTTGTGACCCAGGTCGCCAACAAGCCGGTCACCTTGCGAGCGAACATCGCCAACCTGGGGGACAAGGACTACTGGGGTGTGCCACTGACCCAGACCCTGGGGTTGGGGGCGCCGCGGACCTATCAGCTTTCGGCTAGCGTGGACTTCTAACCGGGTCCCGCTGCGGCGCCAGATACGGCCTCTTCGCGGGCGCGCCCGCTCCCACAGGTCCAGCACAACCCTCAGACTTGTGCTGAAACCTGGGAGCGGGCATGCCCGCGAAGCAGACGACGCGGTCAATGATCAATACATCAGCCGCGCAACTGGTACCAGGTGGTCTTGAGCTGCGAATACTTGTCGAACGAATGCAGTGACAGATCGCGGCCAAACCCCGACTGCTTGCCCCCACCGAACGGCACCGTCACATCCAGCGCATCGACTGTGTTCACCGATACGGTACCGGCTTTCAACGCCCGGGCTACCCGGTGCACCTGGTTGAAGTCGTCGCTCCACACCGAGGCTGCCAGGCCATAGATGCTGTCGTTGGCCAGGCGCACGGCTTCTTCTTCCGTGTCGAAAGCGCTGACCGCCAGTACCGGGCCGAACACCTCCTCGCGCGCCAGGCTCATGCGGCCCTCGACACCGGCAAAAATGGTCGGCTCGATGTAGTTGTCCGAACCTTCGATGGTCAGGCGTCGGCCGCCACACACCAATCGCGCGCCCTCTTGCCCGGCACGCACGATGGCGGCCTCGATGCGGCCGGTCTGCCCGGCATCGACAATGGCCCCGGCGCGGCTCGCCGGATCCAGCGGGTTACCGGGCAGCCACTGGCGAGCCTTGGCCTGCAGGCGCTCGATGAACTCATCGTGGATGGCACGCTGCACGTACAGCCGCGAGTTGGCCGAACACACCTCGCCCTGGTTGAAGAAAATGCCGAAGGCGGCCTTTTCCGCAGCCAGGTCCAGGTCCTGGCAGTTGTCGAACACCAGGTTTGGGCTCTTGCCGCCGCACTCCAGCCACACTTGCTTGAGGTTGGACTGCGCCGAGTACTGCATGAAGTACTTGCCCACCTGGGTGGAGCCGGTGAATACCAGGCAGTCCACATCCGGGTGCAGGCCCAGCGCCTGCCCGGCCTGCTCGCCCAGGCCCGGCACCACGTTCAGTACGCCTTCCGGCACACCGGCTTCCAGCGCCAGTTGGGCCAGGCGCAGGGCCGAGAACGGTGATTGTTCGGCGGGCTTGAGTACCACGCTGTTACCGGCAGCCAGCGCCGGGGCCAGCTTCCAGGCGGCCATGTCGAGCGGGAAGTTCCATGGCACCACGGCAGCGACCACGCCGAGGGCTTCGCGGGTGATGGTGGCCAGCGCATTGGCAGCAGTGGGCGCCACCTGGTCATACAGCTTGTCCAGCGCTTCGCCGTACCAGCCGAACACATGTGCCGAGCCCGGCACGTCGATGTTGTAGGCATCCATCACCGGCTTGCCCATGTTCAGCGAGTCCAGCAATGCCAGTTCTTCACGATGGGCCATGATCAGCTCGGCCAGGCGCAGCAGCACTTTCTTGCGCTCGCCCGGCGCCATGCGCGGCCAGGGGCCTTGCTCGAAGGCTCGACGGGCGCTGGCGACAGCCAGGTCGACCTCGGCATGGCCGCAGGCGGCAACCTGTGCCATTACGTTGTTGGTGGCGGGGTTGATGGCTGCGAACGTGGCGCCATCCTGTGCGTTGACGGGTTTGCCGTCGATCAGTGCATGGGCCGGAAGGTAGAGGTCCGAGGCGCGTTGTTGCCAGAATTCGAGAGTGTACATTTGTACTCCAGACGACCGTCGTGGCGGTCCTTCTTGCGCAAGTAACAGGTACCACACAGTCCGCAAGCACGCCGCACTCCCTCTGTGGGAGCGGGCATGCCCGCGAATCAGGCGACACGGTGGATGGCACCGGCTTCGCCGGTGTTCGCGGGCGTGCCCGCTCCCACAGGGAAGCGCGTTGCCCTTGTCAGCGGCTTAGAGCTTGCCGACCAGCCGCGCCGTGCGGTCTACGGCTATCCGGGTCTTCTCCACCAGCTCATCCAACTCGCTGTGGTTGGCGATCAAGGCCGGCGCCATGATCATCCGGCCCAGGGTCGAGCGAATGATCACCCCTTCCTCGAAACCAAAGGTGCGGCACTGCCAGGCCAGGTCGTTCTCGTTGGCAAAGCGCTTGCGCGTCGGCTTGTGCTCGGCGAACTGCAGCGCCGCCACCAGCCCGGCCCCTTGCACCTGGCCGATCAATGGGTGGTCGGCAAACACTTCCCGCAGGATGCGCTGCAGGTACGGCCCCGTGTCGTCCTTCACCTGGCGCACGATGCCTTCGTCACGCAGCGCCTTCAGGTTGGCGATGGCCACTGCCGCCGCCACCGGGTGGCCGGAATAGGTCAGGCCGTGGGCAAACACCCCGCCGCGTTCCACCAACGCCTCGGCAATGCGCTTGCTCAGCACCAGGCCGCCCATGGGCACATAGCCGCTGGTCAGGCCCTTGGCGATCGACAGGGTGTCGGGCTCGAAGCCGAAGTATTCATGGGCGAACCATTCGCCGGTGCGGCCAAAGCCACCGATCACCTCATCGGCGCACAGCAGTACGTCGTACTGGCGGCAGATACGCTGGATTTCCGGCCAGTAGCTTTCCGGCGGGAAGATCATGCCGCCTGCCCCCTGGAAGGGTTCGGCAATGAAGCCGGCAACGTTCTCGGCGCCCAGTTCGAGGATCTTTTCCTCCAGCTGCAAGGCGCAGCGGCGGCCGAACTCTGCCGGGGTCAGTTCACCGCCCTCGGCGTACCAGTAGGGTTCGTCGATGTGTGCCACATCCGGAATCAACCCACCCATGTCGTGCATGAACTTCATCCCGCCCAGCGCCGTGGCCGCCAGGGTCGAGCCGTGGTAGCCGTTCCAGCGGCCGATCATGATTTTCTTGCCTGGCTGGCCAACCACCTGCCAGTAGCGGCGCACGGTGCGGATCAGTACCTCGTTGGCCTCGGAGCCGGAGTTGGTATAGATCGCGTGGCTGTAGTGCCCCGGCAGCAGGCTGAACAGCAGTTCGGACAGTTCGATCACCGCCGGGTGGGTGGTGTGGAAGAACATGTTGTAGTAGGCCAGCTGATCCATCTGCGTGGCTGCGGCGGCCGTCAGGTCACGACGGCCATAACCGAGCTGGGTGCACCACAGGCCGGACATGCCATCCAGGTAACGCTTGCCCTCGCTGTCCCACAGGTGCAGGCGTTCGCCACCGACGATCACCCGCGGCCCTTCGGCGTTCAGCGCCTTCTGGTCGAGGAAGGCATGAATGTGGTGGGCGGCATCGGCTGCCTGGTAGTCACGGGTCTGGCGTTGCGGGGCGAAAGGCGCGTTCATTGTTGGTTTTCCTTTGCGGTGGGGTTGCAGGGCAGCTGGCGTTCAGCGCAGCTTGCCCATGTAGCTTTCCAGCGGGTCCTTGCCCAGCACGCCCTGGGCATTGGCCAGTGCATCGATGAACAGGGAGAACAGTTCGGACTGGGTGCCGATGTCGAGCTTGGCGTAGACGTTCTTGCGGTGCGACTTGATGGTGTCCTCCGACACTCCCAGCCGCTCGGCCAGCGACTTGGTCGAGTGGCCACGCAGGATCAGCTGGGCGATACGGCATTCACGCTCGGTCAGCAGCGAGCTGCCGAAATTGTTCAGCGCGGCATGAATACGTTGCTCGAGGATGTTCTCGAAGCGCCCTGCGCGGCTGTCCAGCCCGGCAAAATGCTTGCCGAGTACCGCCAGCACCCAAGGCGTGATGAGCCCGAACCGGGTACGGCTTTGTCCATCCAGCTTGTCGGTGAAGGCCAGCGACACCGCCAGGCTTTGCCCGGGCGCCACCTGCAGGATGTAGTTGAGTTCATCCTCCAGGTGCGAGTGGCGGTAGAACGATTGGTAGTACTCGCTGACCTCGAAGTGGTCGGGTGCCACTTCGAACAGGCCGTAACAACCGGATTCGACCTGTTCCACACAAGCACCGTAGAACGGGTCGAGCAGGTAGAAGCCCGACAGGTAGCGGCTGACATTGCCCTCGGGCTGCCAGGGCGCCTTGTCATCCTGCTCGAACAGCGCACAGGGCATGCCATCGTGCGGGTACAGGTACACCGTGGTCGCCTGGATCGGCCGGATCACACCCAGTGCAGCAAACAGGCTGGCGGCAAAGCCCGGCCGGCCGATCGCCTCGGTGACCTTGGCCTGGTGCTCGAACCATTGTTCTGAAAGCAATTGATTGGTCACTGTAAGCCTGCCGTTTCTTTTCAGTGGCACCGCCGCCAGTGCGGTGCGTCGTTGAGCAGATACTCCCACGGCGCTGCAGGCACCGGAATCACCCTTTGGGGTGAGCCGGGCAAGGGCTGTGTCCGCTCACCCCAAAGGGTGATTCCGGGTGCCTGCAGGGTGTGGGAGCATCAACCCGCCCCAGCGCTGCGAGCTTTCCGCTCGACCTCCTTGCACAACACCTGACGGTCGCGAGCCTGCTCGCCTGCCGCGGTGTCCTGCATCCCTTTTCAGGAGTTAGCAATGCATACAACAACAAGTACAGCCCATAGCCCCGCCCCGCATGCACCCTCGCAACCCGGCACCAGCACCGGCCGCTTCCGCAAGTCCATGAGCATGACCGCCCTGGTGCTGTTTGGCCTGGCCTACATGGTGCCCCTGGCCGTATTCACCACCTACGGACTGGTCACCCAGATGACCAAAGGGCACCTGCCCACCGCATACCTGCTCACGCTCGCCGCCATGCTGCTGACCGCCTACAGTTACGGCCGCATGGTCCAGGCCCACCCCTACTCCGGCTCGGTCTACACCTACACGCGCAAGGCCTTCGGCAGCCATATCGGCTTCATCACCGGTTGGACACTGCTGCTCGACTACATCTTTCTGCCGCTGCTCAGCTACCTGCTGATCGGCATCTACATGTCGGAATACTTCCCGACCATCCATGCCTGGGTGTGGGTAGCGGGTTCCATTGCCCTGGTCACCTTCCTCAACCTGATTGGCATCGAGTCGATCACCCGGGTTAACTGGATCCTGGTGGTGGTGCAACTGGTGTTCATCATCGTCTTCGTCGCCCTGTCCATTCTCAAGCTCAGCGGACAGGCGGAGCCGGTGTCGCTGCTGGCCCCCTTGCACCACGATGGCTTCAGCGTGCCGTTGATCATGACCGGCGCCGCCGTGCTGTGCCTGTCGTTCCTCGGCTTCGATGCGGTGTCGACCATGGCTGAGGAAACCAGTAACCCGACCTACCGCATTCCCGTGGCGATTCTGGCGGTGTCGTTGATCGGCGGTCTGCTGTTTCTGGTGGTGTCTTATTGCGCGCAGATGGTGTTTCCCGACTGGGGCAGCTTCGCCGACCCGGATTCGGCGTCGGTGGACGTGATGCGCCGGGTGGGCGGCGAGCTGCTGGTAACCGCCTTCACCGCTACCTACGTGGCGGGCTGCTTCGCCTCGGCCATGGTGTCCCAGGCCAGTGTGTCGCGCGTACTGTTCGCCATGGGCCGCGACGGCGCATTGCCGCGGGCATTCGGCCAGCTGGTGACGAAAAAGCGCGTGCCGGCCACTGCCATCCTGGTGGTCAGCCTGCTGTCGCTGATCGCTCTGGTGATCACCCTGGATACCGTGGCGAACATGATCAGCTTTGGCGCACTGTTCGCCTTTTCGGCGGTGAACCTGGCGGTGGTCAAGCACTACCTGGTTGATCAGAAACTGCGCGGTTGCCGCAACTACCTGCTGTACGGCGCCATTCCCGGCCTGGGCTTTCTCAGCACGTTGTGGCTATGGAGCAGCCTGACCAGCCTGTCGTTCACCATCGGCCTGTGCTGGATGGGCCTGGGCCTGTTGGTGCTACTGGGGCTGACCCGGGCGTTGCGCGTGAAGCTGCCAGAGTTGCAGATGGCCGAGTGAGCCCTGACGCCTTGCATGACCGCTCCTGCAAGGCATCGCGAGAACCCGGGTGATAACTGCTCGTTATCACCCGATCCGTATTAATCATTATTCAGCCCGCCGTTCGCCCCCTACAGTCCTGACCAACGATTGTCATTGCCAACGGGAAACGAAATGTCCATCGAACACCGCCTGAACCACATCGCCGGCCAGCTCAGTGGCCAGGGTGACGTGCTGCTGCACAGCCTCGACGCCCACACCGGTGAAACACTGCCCTACGCCTTCCACCAGGCGACTGGCGATGAAGTCGAGGCCGCCGCCCAGGCCGCCGAGGTGGCCTACCCGAGCTACCGCAGCACCCGCCCGGACCAGCGCGCCGCTTTTCTCGACGCGATCGCCAGCGAACTGGACGCGTTGGGTGATGACTTCATCCAGGACGTGATGCGCGAAACCGCACTGCCTGAAGCACGCATCCGCGGCGAACGCAGCCGCACCAGCAACCAGCTGCGCCTGTTTGCCGAAGTGGTACGGCGTGGCGACTTCTACGCTGCACGCATCGACCGCGCCCTGCCCCAGCGCACCCCGCTGCCGCGCCCGGACCTGCGCCAGTACCGCATCGGCGTGGGCCCGGTGGCCGTGTTCGGCGCCAGCAACTTCCCACTGGCCTTCTCCACCGCTGGCGGTGACACCGCTTCGGCGCTGGCCGCCGGCTGTCCGGTGGTGTTCAAGGCACACAGCGGGCACATGCTCACTGCGGCCCATGTGGCCGCGGCCATCGACCGTGCAGTGACCAGCAGCGGTATGCCGGCAGGCGTTTTCAACATGATCTACGGTGCCGGTGTGGGCGAAGCACTGGTCAAGCACCCAGCCATTCAGGCAGTCGGCTTTACCGGCTCGCTGCGCGGTGGCCGCGCCCTGTGCGACATGGCCGCAGCGCGCCCGCAGCCGATCCCTGTGTTCGCCGAAATGAGCAGTATCAACCCGGTGATCGTGCTGCCGCAGGCTCTGCAGGCTCGCGGTGAACAGGTGGCGACCGAGCTGGCCGCCTCGGTGGTGCTGGGCTGCGGGCAGTTCTGCACCAACCCGGGCCTGGTGGTGGGTATCCGCTCGCCGCACTTCGAGCATTTCCTGCAAACGCTGGTGGCACGCATGGCCGACCAGAGCCCGCAGACCATGCTCAACGCTGGCACCCTGCGCAGCTACCAGAACGCTGTGCAGCACCTGCTGGCGCACCCGGGTATCCAGCATCTGGCCGGCCAACCGCAAACCGGTAAACAGGCTCAGCCGCAGTTGTTCAAGGCCGACGTGAGCCTGCTGCTCAATGGCGACCCGCTGTTGCAGGAAGAAGTGTTCGGCCCTAGCACCGTGGTGGTTGAAGTGGCCGATGCCCAGCAATTGGCCGAAGCATTGCGTCACCTGCAAGGTCAGCTGACTGCCACCCTGATTGCCGAACCTGACGACTTGCGCGCCTTTGCCTCACTGGTGCCGTTGCTCGAACGCAAGGCCGGGCGCTTGCTGCTCAATGGCTACCCGACCGGCGTGGAGGTTTCCGATGCCATGGTGCATGGCGGCCCCTACCCGGCCACCTCCGACGCCCGCGGCACTTCGGTCGGCACCTTGGCCATCGACCGCTTCCTGCGCCCGGTGTGCTTCCAGAACTACCCGGACGCACTGCTGCCGGATGCGTTGAAAAACGCTAACCCGCTGGGGATTGCCCGGTTGCTGGAGGGTGTGAGCAGCCGCGAGGCGGTGTGATCTTTCATGGCTGCAACCCGTGCCGGCCTCTTCGCGGCTCTAGCCGCCAAGAGGCCGGCACTGGCGCTTCGAGCTGTATACAATCAGTAAAAAGCTTGCTTACAATACCGAGCGCCTATGACATCGGTAATCGCCGATGCGTATTGCGCAGGCTTGCACCATGTCATCTACAAACCCTGCAAAAACACTCCTCGTCAAAAACGCCGCACTGCTGGTCACCATGGACGGCGAACGCCGCGAAATCAAGAACGGCGGCCTGTTCATCGAAGACAACCTGATCAAGCAAGTCGGCCCCAGCGATACCCTCCCGCAGCACGCCGACGTGATTCTGGACATGGCCGGCAAGGTGGTCATACCAGGCCTGGTCAACACCCACCATCACATGTACCAGAGCCTCACCCGCGTGGTACCGGCCGCTCAGGACGGCGAGCTGTTCAACTGGTTGACCAACCTGTACCCGATCTGGGCGCGCCTGACCCCCGAGATGATCGCGGTGTCGACCCAGACCGCCATGGCCGAGCTGATCCTGTCCGGCTGCACCACCTCCAGCGACCACCTGTATATCTACCCCAACGGCTGCAAGCTCGACGACAGCATCCACGCGGCGGCCGAGATCGGCATGCGCTTCCATGCCGCGCGCGGCAGCATGAGCGTGGGCCAGAGCCAAGGCGGCCTGCCACCTGACTCGGTGGTGGAAAAGGAAGCCGACATCCTCAAGGAATCGCAACGCCTGATCGAGGACTACCACGATGCCAGCCACGGGTCGATGCGCCGCATCGTGGTCGCGCCATGCTCGCCGTTCTCGGTCAGCCGCGACCTGATGCGCGAAGCTGCCGTGCTGGCGCGCCAGTATGGGGTGTCGCTGCACACCCACCTGGCCGAGAACGTCAACGACATCGCCTACAGCCGCGAGAAGTTCGGCATGACCCCTGCCGAGTACGCCGAAGACCTTGGCTGGGTCGGCCATGATGTATGGCATGCCCACTGCGTGCAGCTCGACCAGCACGGCATCGAGCTGTTCGCCCGCACCGGCACCGGCGTCGCCCACTGCCCATGCTCGAACATGCGGCTGGCCTCGGGCATCGCCCCGGTACGCAAGATGCGCGACCACGGCGTACCGGTGGGCCTGGGGGTCGATGGCTCTGCCTCCAACGACGGCGCCAGCATGATCGGTGAAGTGCGTCAGGCCCTGCTGCTGCAACGGGTGGGCTTTGGCCCTGACGCGATGACCGCACGCGAAGCACTGGAGATTGCCACCCTGGGTGGCGCGAAAGTGCTCAACCGCAATGATATTGGCGCCCTGGCCCCGGGCATGGTCGCCGATTTCGTCGCCTTCGACCTGGGCCATGTGGCGTATGCCGGCGGCCACCATGACCCATTGGCGGCACTGGTGTTCTGCACCCCGACCCAGGTGCATACCAGCGTGATCAACGGCCGCGTCGTAGTGAAAGACGGCCAGCTGGCCACCGTCGACCTGCCGCGCGTACTGGAACGCCACAACCAGCTGGCCCATCAGCTGGTCAGTGGCACTTGAGGCCTGGCATCAGCTCGGCATCGCCGGGTTGAATGAAGGGCATGCGCAGCCCTTTGGGCTGCGCTGTCACCTAGACAAGCTGCGGGTAGCGCACACTACGATGTCATGTGCACTCAAAGGTCCATGACCATCTCATGCCAGGCCATGCCGCCGTGGTCCGACGGCGACGGTTTCACGTATTGGTAGCCCAGCTTCTGGTACAGGGCCACATGCTGCTCCTTGCACATCAGGTGAATGGTCTGCTTGCCCGCCGCGTGCATGCGCCCGATGAATTCGTTCATCAACAGTTTGGCGTAGCCTTTGCCCTGGTGGGCCGGGTCTACAACCACCGACATGATCACCACGTTCGCGGCCGCCGGGTCATGGCCAACCAGCTCTTTGAAGGCCTCGTCGGACATCACGACCTCGTGGGCGCAGCCACTGTTGATGAAACCCACGATCTCGCCGTCACTTTCCAGCACCAGGAAGCCTTGGGGGTACTGCGTGATACGCGTGCGGATTTTCTCCAGCGTGGCCGCCTCATCCCCTTCATAGGCGCCAATTTCGATGGCGTAGCAACGCTCGGCATCGGCGGGAACGGGGGTGCGGAACTGAAGGGCGCTCATGGCAGGTATCCTTGGCAATGGTAAAAGCAGCCGCCATGATAAATGAGCATCGACCTTGCACTCCATCATTGCGAACTCGGTCAGGTCGAGTGTGTGACGCTTGCTGCCTGCCAAGGAGGGCAAGCATCATGGGGACCTTGCTCTATTGCCACGGATACGCCGATGACCGCTGTAACTTTCCCCTTCACCGAACCCAGCCGCTGCAAACGCCTGAAAGCAGCCAGCAGCAGGGATCATGACAGCGTCGATCAACTGGTAATGGCAGCGCGGCCTTTCGAGAACCGCGAGCGTTATGGGCGCTTCCTGCAGGTGCAGCACCGCTTTCATGGCAGCCTGTTGGCGTTGTATCAGGATGAACAGCTCAACCAGCAACTGCCGGGGCTGGCGGCGCTGTCACGGTTCGCGGCAGTCGAGGCCGACCTGCGCGACCTCAGCCTGCCACTGCCAACACCCGCCCAACCGGTCCGTGTCAGCTCGGCCCAGGCCTTGGGATGGCTGTATTGCAGTGAAGGTTCGAACCTGGGGGCGGCGTTTCTCTACAAGCACACGCAACGTCTTGGGCTGGAGGGTGACAAAGGGGCCCGCCACCTGGCCCCTCACCCGGATGGCCGAGCGCTGCATTGGCGCGAATTTGTTGCCAGGCTGGACAGCCTGGTGCTGGGGGAGCAGGAGGAAGCAGAGGTGGTAGCGGGGGCGATTGCAGCGTTCGACAGTTATCGGCGGCATCTGCGTGAGGTATTTGCAGGCAGTTGACCGAGTGCAACGGCACCTTTAGCGGGCGCTGCACAGCACCAACCGCCACGGCGATTTTCTACAAGTTGTTGCTGTAGCGAACTTTTTCTTGATTCCCTGTCTATGTGTGAGGCACAGAAAGGTAGCGGAACGCGAGACAATGTTCGCCCCCCACACCTGCTGGCCAGATGGCTCATTCGTTATCAGAGGTTGGCTACGCTCATGAAAATACATGTCGCAAGGTTGGTGCTGCTCGGCCTGTTCTCGCTCGCGGCGATGGGCACGGCATCGGCAACGCAGATGAAAGCCGCCGAACCCGTTTTACCGGCCGTCCAGTCACCGTTGAAGCCAGCCGGCAACCCTTGGTCGAGCGTGGCCAGCGTGGCCGTTGAACAGCCGGCCACCCTCCTGGCGCATGATGACGATCGCTGGCACGACCACCGAAGCGACTGGCGCCGCGAACAGTGGCGGCGTGAACAAGCCCGCCGGGACTGGGAGCGGCGGCGCGACTGGGAACGGCGCCGTGATTGGGAGCGCCGCCATGAGCGCGCCATGCGCCAGCGTCATCATGACGCGCATTATTACTACCGCCGTTGAAGCCCATGCGATCGGTGCAGGGGCGGTGTCAGTCAGCCAGCTGGGAACTCTCGCTCACCGCCTCTGCCTCCATCTTCAAGCGGTCCGCCTTGCAAATGTACTTGGGCTTGCGTGGCGCCAGTTTGGCACTGGCCTTTTTGGCATGCGCCTGCAATAGCTGCTTGATCTTCTTACGACGGTTCATGGTCTAGGGGCCTGTCAGTACGTTTTCGCTGCCGCCATCATACCCCGGCGGCGCGGGGAAAACGCGGTGAACGGCCCAGCGAATGCCTGCTACGGCCATGCAGGTCGCAGGATTCAACGCGTTGACGTTATTTTCACAGTCCGCAGATTAGCGTCACGCCCTTTCCGGCCACGCGCACAACCGCTGGCCGCCAAGGTACAACGAGGCATACGTGTCACACACTACATCCCCCGCCGCGCACAAGCGCGTGGACTGGGCCGGCCTCGGCTGGCTCTTGCTGTTCTTCTGGTATTTCTCCGGTGTAACCCAGGCGCTGCTGCTGTTCAGCGGGACGACCGGCTTCGCCGGTTTTCGCGATGCGTTGTTCCTCAGCAGCCTGTGGCTGGCGCCCGTCCTGTTGCTGCCGCGTTTCACACGCGCCACCGCGGCAATCATCGGTCTGGTGCTGTGGGCGGCTTCGCTGGTGGGCCTGAGCTACTTCGGCATCTATCGCCAGGAGTTTTCACAAAGCGTCATCTTTGTGATGTTCGAGTCCAACACCGCCGAGGCTGGTGAGTACTTCAGCCAATACTTCAGCGTGGGGCTGGGCCTGGCACTGGTGCTGTACACGCTGGTTGCGGTAATGCTGTGGCGGCGCGTGCGCCCGGTCAGCCTGCCACTGCGCAGTCGCCTGCCGGTGGTCGTGCTATTGCTGGTGGCCAACCTGGTCGTGCCGTTCTACAAGCAGATGGTGACCCAGGAGCGCAACTTCGCCGATGCGCTCGAAAAAGTGCAGCAGCGAATGGAACCGGCCGTACCTTGGCAGTTGCTGGTCGGTTACCGACAGTACCGCCAGCAACTGGACAACATGCAGAAACTGCTGGCTCAGAATGCCGCACTGCCACCGCTGCAAAACCTGCGCGACAGCAGTGGCACTGCGCCACGCACCTTGGTATTGGTGCTCGGCGAGTCGACCACCCGCGAGCACATGCACCTGTATGGCTATGACCGCGACACCACGCCCAACCTCGACGCGCTGGCCGCCAGCGACTCGGGCCTGACCGTGTTCCGCGACGTGGTATCGCCGCGCCCGTACACCATCGAAGTGATGCAGCAGATCCTCACGTTCGGCGACGAACAGAACCCGGATCGCTTCCTCACCGACCCGTCGCTGATCAACCTGCTCAAACAGGCAGGCTACAAGACCTTCTGGATCACCAACCAGCAGACCTTGACCAAGCGCAACACCATGCTCACCACCTTCTCGCAGCAAACAGACGCGCCGGTGTACCTGAACAACCAGCGCAACCAGAATGCCCGCCAGTACGATGACGTGGTGCTGGCGCCGTTCGAGAAAGCCCTGCAAGACCCTGCGCCCAACAAGTTCATCATCGTGCACCTGCTGGGCACGCACATGGACTACCGCTACCGCTACCCGGACGACTATGCGCACTTCAACGACAGGCAGGGTGTGCCAGCCAAGCTGACAGCGGACCAGGCAAAAACCTACAACTTCTATGACAACGCGGTGCGCTACAACGACTATGTGGTATCGAGCCTGATCAAGCGTTATGCGGCAGGCAACCCCAATGGGTTCCTGATGTACCTGTCCGATCATGGTGAAGACGTGTACAGCTCCGGTGACCACGACCGCTTGGGGCGCAACGAAGGCGCACCGACCCGGCCGATGTACACCATCCCGTTCCTGCTGTGGACCTCACCAAGGTGGCAGGCCGAGCACCCGCGTGACTTGCAGGCAATGGCCGATCGCCCCTACAGCAGTTCGCACCTGATCCATACCCTGTCAGACCTGGCCGGGTTGAGCTATGACCGCTATGAACCGGCCAAGAGCCTGGTGAGCCCACAGTTCGTGGTAGCACCACGCTGGATCGGCGACCCATACCGCAAGAATGGCTTGCGCGAGTTCGACCACCTGCCGCTGGACAAGGCCGACGGGGTACAGGAAACAGCCAGCACCAGGCAGTAATGAGACCACGGTTCATGCAGGGCAACTACCCTGCCGGGCACTCCCCCGCACCGCCTCGGCCAACTTGCGCAGGTTGGCCTGATGCGCATTCACCAGGCTGGTGATGCTGTTGTCCGCAGCAGTCTGCACTGACGTACGGCAGGTCAGCTCGACCTGCCCTTGCTGCTTCAGGCGCCACACGGCCTCCAGCGAGGCGTAGCGCCCTGGTACCGTGTCGAAGCGTTGCACATCCACCCGCAGCGACGCCTTGCCGCCACCCGCCGGGCCGCCCAACTGGTCCTGCAGGGCGCTGCGGAATTCATCCACCAGGTTGGCGCCCCACCACTCCGTCTCCAGAATGGCCAGGCCACTCTGCCCTTGCCGCACCACCAACTGTGGGCGGTCGACCTGGGGCGGCACAGCCACCCTGACCACCTGGATGCGCTGGCCGCTGTCACGTACCGGGTCGCTCGGTACCAACGTGTGGTAGTTGTTCGGCGTACTGCTGCAGCCCCCGAGCCACACCAGCAGGCTGGCCACACATGCATTGCGCAGTCGTTGCATCGGCTGTCTCCTCAGGGTTCAAGGTCTGCGGACCCGGCCGCTTTCGGCCGGCCACGAATCAGCGACTCGGGGTGGCGGCCCAGGTAATCGGCAAGGTCACGTAGCGAACGCGACATGCGTTCCAGCTCGTCCAGTGTTTCGCCCATTCGCTCGCGCTGCGGCGAATCTTCGGAAATGGCCGAGTTGGCCGTGCGCAGGGTCTTGTGCACCTCGTCCAGCGCCACTTTCACCTCCGGCAACGTCTGGCCATTGAACTGCTTTAGGCTGGCGCGCAGTTCACGCAGGCTGCCGTCCAGGTTACCGGCGATGCTTTCCAGCGGCAGCTTGGCAATGCGCTCCATCACCCGCTGCAGCTGTTCCTGCAACTGCTCAAGGCTGCCGGGCAGCGTCGGGATCATGATGGGGTCGGCAGCCATGTCGAAGGCCACCTTGGGGGCATCGGGGTAAAAGTCCAGCGAAATGAACATCTGCCCGGTGATCAGGTTGCCGCTACGCGCCTGGGCCCGAAGCCCATGTTCGACAAAGGTGCCAATCAGTTTCCGCGCCCCTTGCATGTCGCCCTCGGTGTGCTTGAACACCGCCAGCATCTTGCGGTGCACCGGCCCTAGCCGCTGCGGGTAGATCACCGCATCGACCACTACCGGGAAGCTCTGCCGCGTAGCATCGTAATCGAGCTGGATCGAGGTGACCCGGCCAAACTCCACCCCCTTGAACTCCACTGGCGCGCCCACCGACAGGCCGCGCATGGCCTGGTCGAAGCGCAACTGCAGGTACTGCGCCTGGCCATGCGGAGGCGACAGCGCCATGTCGCGGTCGGCGAATAGCTGGAAGCGGGCCTGGTCGGCAGCAGGCTCGGCTTGCGCCGCGAAATCGGGCGAGCCGAAGGCCAGCCCGCCCACCAGAATCGACGAAAGCGATTCGGTATCGACCTTCAGACCATTGGCACCGATCTGCATGTCGATGCCACTGGCATTCCAGAAGCGCGTGTCAGCAGTGACGAACGTGTCGTAGGGCGCCTGCACGAACACGCCAATCTCTACCCCCTTGCCATCGCCCTGAAGGGCAAAGGACACCACTTCGCCCACCGGGATCTTGCGGTAGTAGATCGAAGAGCCGATATCCAGCGAGCCCAGGTCGCTGGCGACAAGAACAAAGCGCTTGCCCTTTTCGTCATAGGTGATCGGCGGCGGCAGCTCCAGGCCGACAAAGGACTTTTCCGGCACCTTCGACTCGCCGGAATCAGCCCCGATGAAACTGCCCGAAAGCAGCGTGTCCACCCCGGAAACCCCGCCCACGCTGATGCGCGGTCGCACCACCCAGAAGCGCGCTCCCCGGGTAGCGAATGAGCGGGCATCGTTGGAGAGCTGAACCTTGGCCACCACGCTCTTCTTGTCGTCGGCCAAGTCCACCGTGGTCACTTCGCCAATCACCACACTGCGGTACTTTACCTGGGTCTTGTGCGCCACCAATCCCTCCCCGCTGTGGAAAGAAATGGTAATCACCGGCCCTTGCTGCATCCAGTTGCGCACCACCAGCGAAGCGCCGATCAGGATCGCCAGGATCGGCACGATCCATACCAGCGACACACTCCAACGTCGGGTGCGCACTTCAACCTGCCCAGGGCCCTCGCGCTTGTCAGTCTGTTGCCCCATCAATGCGGCCTCCCCTCGTTGGCATGGCTATCCCAGATCAGGCGTGGATCAAAGCTCATCGCAGAGAACATGGTCAGCACTACCACCATGCCAAAGAACAGAATGCCCACACGCGGCTCGATGGTGCCCAGCCCGCGTAGTTGCACCAGCGCAGCCACCAGCGCCACTACCATCACATCGAGCATGGACCAATAGCCGATCAGCTCGACGAAGCGGTACAACTGCGAACGCTGCCGGCAGGCCCAGGAAGAACCACGCTGGGCAGTGAACAGCAGCAGGCCAAGGGAGAAGAACTTGATGGCGGGCACACCCACGCTGGCAATGAAGATGATCAGCGCGATGTCCCAGGCCCCGGCTTCCCAGAACTCCAGCACGCCACCGCCAATGGTGCTTTCTGTACCACTGCCGAGCATTTCGGTGTGCATCACCGGCAGCAGGTTGGCGGGGATGTAGAAAATCAGTGCGGCCAGCAGAAACGCCCAGCCACGGCTGATGGCATTGGCCTTGCGCCGGTGAATGACGGCGCCGCAACGGTTGCAGGTGTGCGCGCCACTGCGCGTGTCGCATGCCTGGCCACAGCCATGGCACAGACACAAGCCAAGGTCGTGCGCCTTGACCGGGGCAGTCATACCTGTTCCCACAAGTCGCGGATGTCCTTGCCGGCAATGTGGATGATCAACATGCTCAATGCGGCCAGGGCCAGCAGGCCGATACCGGGGATCACATCGAGCAGCCCCGCCAGTTTGATCACTGCCACCATTGCCCCCAGCAGACACACCTCCAGCATGCTCCAGGGCCGCAGGCTTTCCAGGCCACGCATGCACAGGGCAAAGCCGGGGGCACGCTGGCCGGCAAGGGCAAAACTCAACACCCAGCACAACAGGGCAATTTGCAGCAGCGGCGCAAAAATGATCGACAGCGCCATGACCAGGGCGATGAAGGTGATACTGCCGTGACTGAGAATCTGCACGGCGTCCCACAATGTGGCCGAGTGGGTCAGCCCCTGCATGCCGATGGTCATCACCGGGTAATAGTTGGCGAACACCAGCAGGACGCCGCCAGTCACACTCAGTGCCAGCCGCTGCTCGATGGTCAGTGACCTGTGCCGGTACAGCACGCCGCCACAGCACGGGCAAAGGGCACGTTGATGTTTGAGCAGCGGTGCACGGTGGTACACCGTGTCGCAATACTCGCAGATGATCAGATCTTGCGTCTGGCTCATGGTTTGCCCACGGGTAGCCTTGGATCAGGCCAAGAGGCTAATCGGAACGGCGTCTGATATCCGGTGTAGACCATCTGGGCAAAACTTCCATCACGACATCAGAGGCGAACTATTCTGTGAGACGGGCTTTCCGCCCGGTGGAGGTGTGCCATGCGTACGTTCACGTGGAGTTACCTGTTGATGCTGCTGTGCGCAGCATCGGCGGCCCAGGCGCAGTCGGTGGTGCCGCTCAAGGGCCAGAGCAGCCAGCAGATGCAACTGGATATCAACGATTGCAATACCGTCGCCACCAATGCCGCAAACGGCACAGCGACGTCCAGCGACCCACATGTCGGTGGCCGGGTTCGCGGTGCAGCTGCGGGTGCCGCCGCCGGTGCTGTAGGCGCGCAGGTGCGCGGCAACCAGCATGACGAGTTGTATGACCGGGCGGGTGACGATGCCAAGCAGCAATACCGGCAGAACCGTGCCGGCGAAGTGGCCGCCGCCGGGGCCGCGGTCGGTGGCATGCGCCAGCGTCAGGACCGGCGCCAGGACCGGCGCGGCCAGGACGAGGCCAAAACCCAGGCCCATGCCAGTGCCTACAGCGGTTGCCTGCAAGGGCGCGGCTACCAGGTCAACCCCTGAGCAATCGCCACGCCATGCTCCTCCTGCCGGGGTGGCATGGCGTGCTCAGTTCAGGAACTTCGCCAGCTCTTCCCGACAAAACTCCACGAACAACTGCGCCGGCTTGGTCAGCTGGACTCGCTTCAACCACGCCGCAGCCAGCCCCGACAGCGCCACCGGCTCGGCAATGTCGAGCATCACCAGGCGCTGGCCGTCATAGGTGTATTCCGAGTGCGGACGGGTTACCAGCAACGAAAAACCGAAACCCTGACCGACCATGCCGCGCACCATCTCTATCGACGGCGAACTGAAGACGATGTTCGGTGCCAGGCCCATCTCGTTGAACAAGCTGACGAAGTAGGTGCGGCTAGGGGCCACGTCCAGCAGGATCATCGGCTCGGGGCACAGGTCGCGCAGCGAGACCTGGGCCTGGCCGGCAAAGCGGTGGTTCTCGGCTAGCAGCACATAGGGCTTCTGCGGCGGCATCAGCGGCTCGGCCTCGATGGTGCCATCCAGGTCGTGGTCATAGAGAAATGCCAGGTCGAATGTTCCGGCGGTCAGGCCCTGGATCAGGTCCTGCTGCTCACCGTCGCGCAGGCGAATGTCCACACCCGGGTAGCGCTGGCGAAAGCCGGCGATCAGGCGCGGCAGGTACAGTGGCGCCACGGTTTCGAAACAGCCAATGTCGATTTGCCCGGCGACGGTATCGTTGTCGGCCAGGGCGTTCTGTTCGAACTCATGGGCCATCTGCAGCAGCGACTTGGTCTTGGCATAGAAGCGTTTGCCGCTGGGCGTCAATGACACACCCTGGGCGTGGTGGCGGATGAACAGCTGCACACCGAAACTTTCCTCCAGGCTCTTGATGGCCGTGGAGATGGACGGCTGGGCGATGTACAGCTGGCGTGACGCTTCGGCCACACTGCCCGCTTCCACGGTGGTGACGAAGTACTTCAGTTGTCGCAAGGTATAGGCAGCCACAGGGTACCTCTCTGACGCGAGTCTGGGCAGGCTGGGATCATGCCTCACACTTTACCCTTGGCTGCCGCTCTGCGGGCGCTGAGCGCTGAAGGATTTACCTATGCCTTGAGCAGGTTTTTTGTAGGGTCTGCCAGTACCTCGGCTCACAGGCCTGCGCAAACCGGCGCCGCACCACGCTTGCGCCTGGAACGGGGCCCCGTGGCACAGCAACCACTGGTCAAAAACGCCCGAACGTCTTTACTGATAGTCATCGGCCCCAGGTAAACGGTGTGCGCTTATGAAGATCGTGGTCACCAGCATCCTCGTCGACGACCAGGCCAAGGCCCTGGCTTTCTACCACTACGTACTCGGTTTCGAGCCCAGGCACGACATCCCCATGGGCAGGCACCGCTGGTTGACCCTGACTTCGCCCAACGACCCCAATGGCGTCGAACTGCTGCTGGAACCCGACGCGCACCCGGCGGCCAAGGTGTACAAGGCCGCGCTCAAGCAGGATGGCATCCCCGCCACCTCGTTCGGCGTGCGTGACATCCAGGCCGAATACACCCGGCTATGTGCGGCCGGTGTGCAGTTCATCCGGCCACCAACCCCAATGGGGCCGGTTACCGTGGCGGTATTCGATGACACATGCGGCAACCTGATCCAGATTGCCCAGAAGCACTAGCCGGTTGCCCTTAACCCAATGCGCACCCACAAGGAAAACAGATGCGCCACGAATTCAGCGAAGTGCTCAACGACCTGGTCGACTACTTTCTGCTTGGCGATATCCAGTTGCTCGAACGCTTCAAGCAAGACCAGCAACTGCCCGACGACCTGGCCCATGCGTTCACCCACGGTGACAGCGGCGACCAGGCTGTGCGCGAAGGCATCGTGCTGCCGCTGGCCGGTGTCGACAACCTGCCCTACCGCATCCTCTTCACCCTCGATAACCACACACCGGCCCTGCGCGAGGCCGGCAGCCGCCTGAAGCACCGGCGCAATGGCTATGTACTGCGGATCGAGCACGGTGCGCTGATGCTGTACACCTGGCGCATCCTGCAGCACTTCACGCCCAAGACCCTGGGTGACCTGATGGCGCGTTACCGGCTGCCTGGGCGGCCGATCATCGAGCTGGACAATGGCTGGTACGACGTGGAGGTGCTGGCGGGGGCACTGGTGCGCGACGGGTTGTACGAGCCAGCGTTCGAGTTCGTGCTGAAGAAGCGCTGGAGCCGGGGTGAGGCGACCGCTGTGGATACCGGGTATGCATTCGGGCTTCGTGGCTACTTCGACTGATTGATCGCCTGTGCCGGCCTCTTCGCGGGTGAACCCGCTCCTACGGGGGGGGGGCGCAGGGGGGCAGAGATTGTTGGGGCTGCTTTGCAGCCCTTCGCGGGTGAACCCGCTCCTACGGGGGCCGCAGGGGGGCAGAGATTGTTGGGGCTGCTTTGCA